>NZ_JBGJZU010000053.1:0-44573 GCF_041354475.1 Microcoleus sp. | reverse complement strand
TTGATAGTCGTTCAACTTGTCGATCGAGGTCTGCTTTTTGAGGTCGGGTAGAGACGCGAGCATAGATAACAGTGGCGCGTCCTCCCTCTGGTTCTGATTCTTTTTTGATGAACTTTTCGATGTCGTAACGTCTTTGACCTGACGGTGTTTTGATTGTGTTGATTTTACCTTCTGCTTCCCATCGTCTGAGGGTTCGGAGGCAAACTCCCAAAGTGTTAGCTGCTTCATTTGGTTTCACATATTTAGCCATATTAGTATTATGGCTCACCATGTACGCATTGTTCAGTCTTGTCCAATAAATTAATGATTAGAGGCATACCGATCGGCTAAAATCAGTAGGGTGGGCTTTTGCCCGCCTTACAAGCTCCCGTCATACCCGGAACGGGTTGACGGTGAGTTCTTGATTGATAATTTCTAATTCGACATTCTCTTCTAAGGGCAGATTTTCGAGTACCATTGTCGTGCTGGCGTTATGCTGAAAACCGATGCGCTCGTAGAAGCTTTGTTTGTAAGTTGTCATCAGGTAAACTCGCTCTACTCGGCTCATTATAGGATGACTTAAAACTGTTTGGACTAATTTGCGTCCCAGTCCTGCACCTTGGTAATCTGGGTGAATGGCAACATCCCAAATGGTAGCTCGATAGATGCCGTCTGATGTGGCTCTGGCAAAACCGATCGCCCTTTCGCCATCCCAGACGGTGACAACTGGTTCGCTATTGGCGATCGCGATTTTCCAATCTTCTATCTTGCGTTCCCTAGCCCAAAATGCAGCTACTTTAAATAGATGTTGAAGTTGTTCGAGGTCTACTCGATCGTGACCTATGCAAAATTGAATGTGACTGGAATCTCTAGTCGTTGATGTCATTCTAAATCGGCTCGTAAATTGTATTTAATTCTAAAGATACAAACATAAATTAATTCACCCATATTATCTGACTAATTTCCGTAATCATTAATACTTTTTACTAACAAAATGCGATCGCTATCAGAGCCGCTACTTTACACAAAAAGTCCTCGCTCTGGATGTATAGAAGTAGCCTTAACAGCCACCGCCAAGGCTATTAAGGCGATTCTCAAGGGTTGTAAGTGAGGGGGGTAGGCGGGGAGCACTACCCCTACAGAATCATCGTTTTCTGGACAATGAAACAGCCGTGCCGCCCAGGGCGGTTTCCTTCGCTTGTAGGGGCCGTGCCCCCGTGCCGGCCCTCCCAGTGTCTGAGAAAGTCTATATAACCTTTTTCCAATAGATGAAGTAGGTTGGGTAGCCCTTCCACGCTTCAACTACGACGGGGTATTAACCGCGGAGATTTCCTCAGCCTTTTAACCAGCGGGCGGCATCTTTGGCGTGATAAGTTAAAATCAAATCAGTACCAGCACGTTTGAATCCTGTCAAAGTTTCCATCACTACTCTTTCTTCATCTATCCAACCATTGAGAGCAGCGGCTTTAACCATCGCATATTCTCCCGAAACGTTGTAAGCTGCAACTGGCAGATTAGTTGCTTCCTTAACGCGCCAGATGATATCCATATAGGCTAAAGCAGGTTTAACCATGAGCATATCCGCACCTTCGGCAATATCGAGAGCAATTTCTTTGAGAGCTTCACGACCATTTCCGGGGTCCATTTGATAGGTACGTCGATCGCCAAATTGGGGTGCAGAATCCGCCGCATCTCGGAACGGGCCATAATAAGCTGAAGCATATTTTGCCGCGTAGGACATGATAGGAATATCTTCAAATCCAGCATCGTCCAATCCTTCCCGAATTGCTCCGACAAAACCGTCCATCATCCCAGAAGGGGCGATAATATCTGCACCGGCTTTAGCTTGAGAAACCGCAGTTTTCTTAAGCAATTCAAGGGTTGGGTCATTCAAAACACGACCGGTTAAATCGCCGACTTGCAAATAGCCACAGTGACCGTGACTGGTATATTCGCACAGACAAGTATCGACCATGACGATTAAATCTGGTACTGCTTCTTTGACTGCTGTTGTCGCTTTTTGGACGATACCGCAATCGTGCCAAGCACCGGTGGCGTCTGTGTCTTTATCCGCGGGAATTCCGAATAAAATAATTGCCGGAATGCCGAGGTCGTAAACTTCTTTTGCTTCTTCGACTATTTTGTCGATCGAGAGCTGGTAAACTCCTGGCATTGATGTGACTTCTTTAGCAAAACCTTCCCCCGGTACGGCAAATAGGGGGTAAATTAAATCGCTGGTTGTCAAGATGTTTTCGCGCACCATCCGGCGGAGTTGGGGATGGTTGCGGAGGCGGCGGGGACGGTGTGTGGGAAACATAATGTTTTTTAATGTTAGGTCAAGTCCGGTCTTGGAGACTTGTGGATTGTTTTAAAAGTCTAGAGCTTATTGTTGGGGAAGGCTAGGACGCATCCTATCGTTTCCGGTGGCATCGGAATGATAAAACAGTCAACAGTCAACAATCACCTGAGAGTGCAGGAATTGATATCATATCAAATCCCGTGGCACCGTCAGATGATTTAACCGGGAACAGGGTAATAGCGCGAAGCAAGAACAGCATCTTTTTGTTTCTATTCCTTAGCGCCTTCCCGGTTCAATTAATCCGATCGATATTGGGTAGCGGTTCGCCAAAGTTAATTATCCCCTGGTTGGGTGCAGCAGGACGTGGTATGGGAGCTAAACGTATCCCCCGCCGTTCCTCCACTGCCACCCTTACTAAAGGCACTGTTATGGGTCGGATTTGGTCGTTTTGGGTTGTTTGTTGGGCAGGAGGGCGATTGTAAGTTTGAGTAGCGATCGCACTTGGTGAAACAGGTTCTGGAGTGGGTGTCGAGTTGGGAGTTTTTGTGGGCTGGGGCTGTGCTATGGCTGTGGCTGAGGGGGTTGTGGTTTCCCTGGTGTTGGCGATCGCACTTGGGGCGATGGCGGGAACTAACACCCAGCGATTGGCGGCACCGATTTTTTGGAATTGAGTGCGATCGGGCCTGACAGCAAATCCTGGTGCTAACTCCATCACAATTCTCACCCTTCCCGGTTGAATTTGACTCATTCCCACAGAACTTATTAATCCTTTTGGATATAACTGAGTTGCATCTACTGAGATTTCAGTATTGGGTAAATCCACAGCAATTTGATTGGGGTTTAATACAGAATATTTGGGAGTTACGCCTTCTGGGAGGCTAATGATTAACTCATTGGTGGCTGGATCGAATTGCCAAAGGGGAACAGTGGAAGCCGTGGCTTGTTGTTGTCCGATTGGCATCAAAACTGCGGTGGCGACGGCTAGATTCAGACTCAGTGACAAGCTGGCTAACAATCTGAGTGCTAGAGAATTAAAAGTCAATTTTTGTAAGTGTTGCCAAAATTTTTGGTAGTGCATGGCTGCTCCTTAAACTATATAAGATTAAATGAACCGCGAAGGCGCGAAGAACGCGAAGGAAGAACCCCCCCAGCCCCCCTTGGGGGGAAGGAGGATTGTCAGGGGGATCGAGATATGTGCAACGACCCATTAAATTGGTATAATCGGAATCGCGATCGCCTAAAATTCCTGCCGTCAGAACACCTATGACTTACAGCAACAGCGAACTTGAGGGAAAATCTTTCTATCAATCGGAACCTTTAATCGCCAGATTGAGGGGAATTATTCGCGATTATCCCGAAGGTGTGGGGATTCTCAAGGAATTAATTCAAAATGCTGACGATGCGAAAGCCACGCGAGTAGAAATAACCCTCGATTGGCGAAACCATGAAGTCAAAGAATTGCCTGACGATCGCATGGTACGGTTAATGGGGCCGGCGATGTTAGTCTACAACGATCGCGTATTTACAGACAAAGATTTTGACAGCATTCGCAGTTTGGGACAAAGCGAAAAAGCAGGAGACTTGCAGAAAACGGGTAGGTTTGGCGTCGGGTTTAATGCAATTTATCACGTTACAGATTTTCCCAGTTTTGTGTCGCGCGATCGCCTGATTTTTTTTGACCCTCACGGGGCGGCGATTCCGGGCACTTCTCGGCAAGAACCTGGGCGTGAGTGGAACTTGGCAGAGGCGAAATGGTACGAAAAATATCCTGGTTTTATGCAAGTCTACGCAGCGGGAGGATTGCCCTTTGGAGATAATAACTTTCAAGGTACTCTGTTTCGGCTACCTTTGAGAACAACAGAAAGCGCGAAAAATAGCGAGATTCGTAAACAAGCTTTTACTGAATCAAACGTCAAGGAACTGCTAGATGAATTGAGACAGTCTGGTGAAGAACTTTTGCTGTTTTTGAAATCGGTTCAGGAAATTAGAGTTTATGAAATTCCGGCAAACAGTCAAGAAACCAGACAAGAGATTCTGGCAATTTTGACCAAAAATCCCCTAGAAGTCCGAGAGGCGCGACAAAAACTCCTGGATGCAATTCCCGATACTCCCGACAAGTTACTGGAATTGTGCAGCAGCAATCCTGATGGTTTAGTCTCAGTTTCTTACCGCCATGAGATAGAAACGATTAGTTGCGATCGCACTATCAAGTCTACTTGGAGAATAGTCAGTTTAATTCGCACCGACGAAGGGGGCGATTTAGCACAAAATATCACAGCCATGCACCAAAGTCAAGAGAAAGTAGTGCCTTGGGCCGGTGCTGCTGCTAGAATTAGTGCTGCTAGTACCGAGGGAAATCTGCCGCCTGTTTCTGGCAAAGTTTACTGTTTTTTGCCGCTTCCTCTGGAAACTGGTTTGCCGGTTCACATCAACGGTTTTTTCAACTTAAATAGTTCGCGGGATAACCTCAGTAGCGACAGCGGACAAACGGGAAAAGACCGGCCTAGAGCTATTTGGAATGGGCTACTAGCCCGCCATGTTTTGTCTCACGCTTATGCTAACTTAATTGTCGATTTAGTGCAAGATATCGGACGGTTTGGGGCAGAGGAATTTTACGAATTTTGGCCGATTAGCAAAATTACTACTAGCAAAGCTCTGGAAGAGTTGCACAACTTTGTGATGCAGTTATTGTACCACAAGCAAGTTGTGCGATCGGCTGTAAAATACATTGTAACTCAGGCTCAAATTAACAGGGCTGTGATGTCATCGACAAGATGGGTGACACCTCCGACAGTCAAAAATTTACCCTCAAAAAATTGTTGGGACGAGTTATCAGCGCCACTGTGTGCCGATAATATTGATATTCCAAATCCGCCCTTGCCCGACTCGATTTTAGCAGCTTTTAAAGATGCTGGTTTGCCCTTGGCAACATTCACTGCTGCCAATTTGCGAAAGCACTTAACCGAAAATAAATCCCTAGGGGTTTCGCTGTCGGATGCACCGAAAGCCAGCCTACGAAATCGCCAATGGATTGGGAATATGCTGCGCTATTGTCTCAGCGACAATTGGCAAGATTTGCGCGGTTTGCCGTTAGCGATTCTGGCTGACAATACTTTACAGGTATTTGGGTATAATGCGATCGGCACTATCTACATTGCAGACGACGCGCAGAGGGAAATATTTGCCAATTCTCCAGAATGGTTTCTCCACCAAGATTTAACTAAATTATTGCCGGGATACAATCTAAATGGCATCTCAACCATGAGTGCTGCGGAAGTAGCAAAGAAGTTGGTGAATGTCATTGGTTCAAGTCAGTCAGAAATTGATTGGAATCCCGATGCAACGCATCCTCCTAATGCAGAATGGTTGACTTTAGTTTATCAATATTTTTACAATATCGGCCCCAGATATCTATCGCAAGAAACCGTCGAAAACTTGAAAAAAGTAGCGCTGGTTCCGGGAAATCATGCTAAGCTTTATAAAGGAGGATGTTTTGACACTCCTTTGTTGCGCGACGCTAAAATTGAGGCGGAAACAATTGCAGCGGTGCAGTATTTTGGGGCGACTATCGTCAAAGCACCTGCAAAACTTGAGGGCGCGATCGCACTATTTGCCGATCGCCACAAAAATCAGTTAGTCTATGCTATCACAGGCCCGGATATTCTAGACACAGTATATTCGCGGTGCGATCGGGGTTTGCCAGCTTACAACGAACAGCATTATACACATCTGCTGAATTTCCTGGCAAATCCAGAGCAAAGAAATTACGATGAAACTAGGCAAAATAAGCTGCGCCAACTGCCAATTTACCCCACAACCTCCGGCGAAATAGTTTCTCTCAATAGTGAAAATGTCTACCTTCCGGGTGATGGATATGAACCGCCAGACATTGCAGGTAGTTTACGGATTTTACGCATCGGAAAATCTAGGGAATGGATGTCGCTCTTCCAATATTTGCAAGTGCCAATACTCAACCGCGCGAGACTGATTCGCGACTGTTTGTTGCCAGAATATGCCTCATTTTCCCCGGAAGAACAGTTAATCGCGCTAACTTGGATTCGGGATAACTTGACTAAAGCTAGCCAAGAGTTAGAAAAGGGAGGAGAAAATGCTTGGGGATTCCAGGAAGAGTTGAAAAATGCTCGTCTGATACGTTGTAGTGACAGGAGATTGCGATCGGTTCAATTGATTTACAATCCTTTAAGTAAGGTAGTTAGGGATATTATCGGCAATGTAGCAGCGATTCCAGACATGGAATTTTACTCCCAGGATTCTGAAAGTTGGCTGAATTTTTTCTCCGAGTTAGGGATGAGGCAAAATCCCAATGCTGACGACATTTTAGCCTGCGTTGACAATTTAATTCAAACCGCAAATCGAACGGGTGCAGATGCTGTTAGTCATACCTGCATTGCTGTTTTCAACTATATTGTTGACAACTGGGAGGTGCTAAAAAACACCAGAATTGCCAATAGTAATAAGACACTACCAGAAGCACTTGCAGATAAACCTTGGCTTCCTGTTGAGGCAAATCCTGAGAAGTTAAGCCAATATTTTGGATCGGCAATACCTGAAGCTAGACTTTACCGCGCTAAAGATTTATGCTTCATTCAAGATGCTTGTTTAGTAGCCAGCCAAAAGTTCATATTTGCACGTCCTCAGCGGGATTTGCTGAAGGTAGAAATCAGGAATGCCCTGGGTTTTGAGCCTGTCGAACCAAATACAGTCATCGAACATTTTGATGTTATCATAAAACTTGGCGAAAATGATAAAATTAAATTATCCAACACTCAAAATATACTATTAGAATCAGTAAAGACAATTTACAAGTATTTTTATGATACTTTGGTAAAAGGCGGTATTTCCGGCGATCGCCAGAGACAAGTTCAACAGCGTTTTGCTCGGCGTAAATGCCTGTGGGATGAGTCTACAGGCAAGTTTTGGCAACCACAACACGTCTTTTTAGATGATGTACCATTTTTCGGAAATCGTCGCACAACCATAGCTAGTTCTCATGCTTATTGCGAAGTTTATCAGTGGTTAGGACAAAGGCGATCGCCCGTCGTACAAGACTACTTAGACTTTCTCACCGAACTAGCAGAAGAGTACCACACTTCGACTACGCTCAGTGACCACAACAACTCGTTAAATGAAGCGGATAAAAACTGTGCGATTCAGGTAATTAGCCGTCTGGAATCTCAACAGTTTTTAGAAGGAGTCACCCTTAAAAATATACCGATACTTACTGCTAACAACACGCTGGGTGTGGCTGACCAAGTTTTCATAGCAGACGCACCTTGGCGCAAGGATTATATTGACTCTAACCGGATACTGCACGAGCTAGTTTCTACTAAATTTGCTAAATCCGTTGGCTGTCTTTCTTTGCTCAAGGATGCAGTAGAAAGCCCGAAAACAGTAAAATTAGCCCGGAACATCAAAAGCTGCGATTGGTGTCTAGAATGGCAAAATACATTAAATTCAGCAGAATTTAGATCTGGTTTGAAGCGGTTGATTTTTCACGATCGCGAATCCGAACCAATTTTAGATTTAATCTGGCTGGCTAAAGCTAAAGTTTCGGCCGCTAGTCAAATTAATGTAGATTTATTTTTGAGCGATGAAACCCTAATTGCCACAGATATACCGGGTACTCAACACTTTGACGAATTTAATAAAACTTTTCAGATTATCAGCAGCGCTAACAGATATATTATGCTCTGCTTTTTAGCAGAAAGCGTCAATGTTAGACTCGGAGAATATGCGGTTAAAAATTTGCTGCCACTAGCCACCATAATTGATGCTAAACCGAGTATGATTAATAGTTTACTAGACGAGTTGCGAATTAGGTCTTTACCATCGCTTGTTACTGCTACTGAATCGGAAAATCCAGAAGATAATATTAGTAAATTGGCGAAAAATTCTAGGGGTGAATCTTCAATTTACTGGGGGGCATTTTGAGGGAGTAAGATTAAATGATATCAAATCCGTTGACATCGGAATTATGATTTCTATCTTCTCTTTCTCTGTGTCCTCTGTGTTCTCTGTGGTTTAATCATTCCGATACAACCGGAAACGATATGAACCGCGAGGCACGCGAACGCAAAGGAAGAACCCCCCCCTGCCCCCCCCAAGGGGGGAAAGAGGAAGATGCAATTCTGACTTCGTGTTCTTTGCGTCTTCGCGGTTTAATCATTCCGATGCAACCAGATACTACTTAAACCGCCAAGAAATCCGCAGCAGTAATCAAACTATTAGCCCCAATTACCTTAGCCAAAACTTGATTAGTTCCAGCTAATTGTAGTAAAAATTCATTGCCAGTTTGAGCAACTTGCAATTGTGAAAAACTCAACCCCCCAGTCAGAGCAAACTTGTCCACTCCTACTTCAAAATTGAGCACAGTATCGATACCGCTGTTAGCACTTAGCATAAAGCGATCGCCCCCAACACCGCCAATCAAAGTATCATCTCCCCCATCACCACGCAACCAGTCATCTCCTGCACCTCCGTTGAGAATATCGTTATCTTTCCCTCCGTAAAGAGTATCGTTGCCGCCATCGCCGTTGAGAGTATCTTGCCCTTCGTTGCCATAAAGCAAGTCATCACCGCTGCCGCCGTTGATGCAGTCTTGTTGCCCGATCGCACCTACAGATTTTCCGTTGTCGCCCCCATCCCCAAAAATGGTATCATTACCATCATCGCCACATAAAATATCGCTCCCATTATCACCGTAAATTAAATCGTCTCCAGCATTTCCATCGACCAAATCATCATCGTTTCCACCACGAACAAAATCGTTACCAAAACCACCATCCAAAGAATCAGAACTATCTCCACCATCGAGAAAATCATTCCCATCTCCGCCAAACAATAAGTCGCGGCCATCAACATCACTAACTAACGGGTTTTGTAAACCACCATAAAGGGAATCATCTCCGTCATCGCCGACTAGAGTGTCAGCCCCCAGTTCGCCCCAAATAATGTCAGCATCTTTGCCACCATAAACTAAGTCATTACCCTTACCAGCCAACAGGGTATCGTTGCCACTGCCACCGCCGATGATATCGTCATTGTCATTACCGAAAATTAAGTCACCTTCGGAAGTAGTGATCGTGCTATCAACAGCTTTACCATAGTCGCCTAGTATGGTGTCAGAACCGAGGCCGCCGTAGAGAGTGTCGGAATCACCTTCGCCGAAAATGCGATCGCCTCCCTTTCCGCCAAACACCAAATCGCGACCATTACCACCAACTAAAGTATCATCATTATCTTGACCGTTGAGTAAGTCGTTACCGTCCCCTCCAAATAGCCAATCACGTCCTTCTGAGTCCTTGGCTAGGGCATTGAGGACACCACCGAACAGGGAATCGTCTCCGTTGTCACCCAACAAAGTATCGGCACCCCGATCGCCCCAAATCACATCATTTTCCATGCCACCATAGACGATATCTGCACCTTTACCCCCGTACACAGTGTCCTTGCCTTGGTTGCCAGCGATCGCATCAGCACCTTCTCCACCAAAAATTAAGTCGCCGTCATTCCCAGTCAAATCAACACTATTACCATTGTCACCGACGATCGTATCGGGACCGCGATCGCCATAAAGGGTGTCGGAACTGCGATCGCCAAAAATGCGATCGGCATTCTTACCTCCGAACACAATATCGCTTTCCTTCCCGGCATAAACAATGTCGTTACCCCAGCCCGCAGCAATGAAATCCTGTTGTCGATCGCCAAAAACAATATCTGAACCACCTTCACCCAAAACCGTATCATCTCCCAGGGCAGCAACAAACATTTCATTGGCATCGGAACCAGTTAAATAATCATTTCCCGCAGTCCCAAGGACAGTGTTGTTAATATCGATCGACTCTGCTGCATTTGAGTCGAAGTTGAGAATTGGGGCCGGCTGCGCTTGCGAAAAAGTTATCCCAGGCAAGACAGGCAGAGGCTGACAGCCACAACCTGTATCCGGTTCCGATACCGGCGCAACCATTATGGTTGATGTTGATGTAGGTGTTGGTGCAGGTGTGGGCGTAGATATAGGTGCCGGTGTGGGCGTGGTGATTGGTGCCGGTGTGGGCGTGGTGATTGGTGCAGGTGTGGGCGTGGTGATTGGTGCAGGTTCCGGTGCAGGTGTGGGCGTGGTGATTGGTACAGGTTCCGGTACCGGTGTGGGCGTGGTGATTGGTACAGGTTCCGGTACCGGTGCCGGTGCTGGTGTGGGTGTGGGTGTAGGTGCTGGTACAGGTGCTGGTGTTGGGGTAATTTGTGGCAGAGTAGTAGAAACTATGCCCACCGTCGGACTGATATCGCCCGTGTTGTCCTTAGCAGTATAGGTGACAACTGCTCCTGTAAAACTACTACTAGACTGAACAAACACGTCGGTAATTTGACTCGGAGTCAAGACTTGATTAGAGGCGATCGCGACTCCCCCCTGAGTCGGGTCTCCCAAGAACAATGTACCTTCCTTGGGTGGTAAAACAGTATTGACTGTATAGGAAACAATTTCACCGTCGGGGTCTTTCCCCCCCAATCCGGGGACTTTGACAGTGGTTTCTGGCAACAGACTCACACTAGAATTGTTGGTGACTGGCGGTTGGTTAACCACAGGCAAGAACAGACTAGCCGTGGCAGGGGTGAGATTGAGCGCACCGCGACTATCTTTGGCACTGTAAGTCAAGCTAGCCCCCGCGAAAGTATCAGTTGCTTGAAAAAATAACTGGTTGATTTGGTCGGGGTTCAGAACTTGACCGGCAGTAATTGCGACTCCGCCCTTGGCTGGATCGCCCAAGAACAAGATGCCTTGGCTATTGAGAGGCAGACTATCGATTGTATAAGAGGCGATCGCATCATCTACATCCTTCGCCCCCAGTCCTGCCAGCTTCACCACAGCATTCGGTGTCACCGCAGTATTTGTGTTCGCAGCCACCGGCGGTTCATTGAACTGTGGCAAAGCCAGAGAAACTACCGCTGCTTGACTGCTGCTTCCCCGATCGTCGTTACTGCTGTAACTAAAACTTGCCCCTGTGAATGTTCCCGCCGATTGGAAAAACAACTGGCTAATTTGATCCGGTGTCAGGACTTGACCGGCACTCACCGGCACCCCACCTCGATCGGGATTTCCCAGGAAGAGAACACCTTGATTGGTTGGCGGCAAAGTGTTCACCGTAAAAGAAACCACAGTGCCATCTGGATCGCTGCCTCCGAGTCCACCGATGGCGATCGTGTTTTTCGGCAAAATTATAGTGGTGTTTTTGTCGGCTATGGGAGATTGGTTGGTCGGCGCAGTCGGGATGACTGTAGTGATGACAGTCGCATTTGGTTCGGAACCATTGTTATTATTCAGATTGGGGTCTGTCGTAGTCGATCGACTCGAAGCAGTATTTTTGATACCAGTCCCTGGAACCACCAACGTCACGAAACGATTGACATTTTCACCGCTGGGCAAACTGGAAATAGCCGGGAAAGTGACAATCCCAGACACCGGATCGTAAGTACCCTCATCAGATACCTTGACTCCGGTTAAACCAGGAACAATGCTGTCAGCGATCGCCACCCCCACCGCAGCATCAGGCCCCTTGTTCAAGGTATTTATAGTATAGGTAACAGAACTACCAACAGTCGCAGATGTGAGACCGGTTTTGGTAGTTACTAAATCCGCAGTAGGAATAGTAGGACCCGCAACCACACTGGTAGTGACTTTAGCAGTGGCAGAGGAACCGTCGTTGTTGCTGAGGTTAAGGTCTGCCGTCGTTGATTTACTGCTGGCAACATTGCTGATGCTGCCACTGTCGGGAACTACTAAGCTAACGGTACGAGTGATGGTTTCACCCCTGGACACCTTGGCGATCGCCGGAAAATTCACCAGCCCAGAAACCGGATCGTAGGTTCCCTCGTTAGAAACCACAACTCCCCTTAACCCTGGAACTATACTGTCGCTGATGACAACATTAGACGCATCGCTTGGCCCGATATTGCCCGTAGTAATTGTATAAGTGACCGATTGTCCAGGCGATGCCGATGTCACTCCACTTTTAGTAGTTACCAGGTCTGCTACAGCCCCAATCGTCGTAGACACCTTAGCCTTGGGGTCAGTACCGTTGTTATTGCTCAGGTCTGGGTCTGTGGTAACAGCACTGCTTCTAGCGGTGTTACTAATCGCACTCAGGGTCGGTGGCACCACTATCCCAACCGTCCGAGTGATGGTAGCACCATTGTCGATCGCCACGGGTTTCCAAGTCACAATCCCAGTAACTGCGTCGTAGGTGCCACCATCCGATGCCGTGACTCCCGTTAACCCCGGAATGATACTATCTGTAATCGTCACTCCTGCTGCCGGACTTGGCCCTTTGTTCACCGTGGCGATCGTATAAGTCACCGTCTCGCCCGCCCGACTCGAAGTAGACCCACTTTTAGTAGTTACCAGGTCTGCTACAGCCCCAATCGTCGTAGACACCTTAGCCTTGGGGTCAGTACCGTTGTTATTGCTCAGGTCTGGGTCTGTGGTAACAGCACTGCTTCTAGCGGTGTTACTAATCGCACTCAGGGTCGGTGGCACCACTATCCCAACCGTCCGAGTGATGGTAGCACCATTGTCGATCGCCACGGGTTTCCAAGTCACAATCCCAGTAACTGCGTCGTAGGTGCCACCATCCGATGCCGTGACTCCCGTTAACCCCGGAATGATACTATCTGTAATCGTCACTCCTGCTGCCGGACTTGGCCCTTTGTTCACCGTGGCGATCGTATAAGTCACCGTCTCGCCCGCCCGACTCGAAGTAGACCCACTTTTAGTAGTTACCAGGTCTGCTACAGCCCCAATCGTCGTAGACACCTTAGCCTTGGGGTCAGTACCGTTGTTATTGCTCAGGTCTGGGTCTGTGGTAACAGCACTGCTTCTAGCGGTGTTACTAATCGCACTCAGGGTCGGTGGCACCACTATCCCAACCGTCCGAGTGATGGTAGCACCATTGTCGATCGCCACGGGTTTCCAAGTCACAATCCCAGTAACTGCGTCGTAGGTGCCACCATCCGATGCCGTGACTCCCGTTAACCCCGGAATGATACTATCTGTAATCGTCACTCCTGCTGCCGGACTTGGCCCTTTGTTCACCGTGGCGATCGTATAAGTCACCGTCTCGCCCGCCCGACTCGAAGTAGACCCACTTTTAGTAGTTACCAGGTCTGCTACAGCCCCAATCGTCGTAGACACCTTAGCCTTGGGGTCAGTACCGTTGTTATTGCTCAGGTCTGGGTCTGTGGTAACAGCACTGCTTCTAGCGGTGTTACTAATCGCACTCAGGGTCGGTGGCACCACTACCCCAACGGTCCGAGTGATGGTAGCACCATTGTCGATCGCCACTGGTTTCCAAGTCACTATCCCCGTAACTGCGTCGTAGGTTCCACCATCCGATGCCGTGACTCCAGTTAATCCCGGAATGATACTATCTGTAATCGTCACTCCTGCTGCGGGACTTGGCCCTTTGTTCACCGTGGCGATCGTATAAGTCACCGTCTCGCCCGCCCGACTCGAAGTAGACCCAGTTTTAGTAGTTACCAGGTCTGCCACAGCCCCAATCGTCGTAGACACCTTAGCCTTGGGGTCCGTACCGTTGTTATTGCTCAGGTCTGGGTCCGTGGTAACAGCACTGCTTCTAGCCGTGTTACTAATCGCACTCAGGGTCCCTGGCACCACTACCCCAACCGTCCGAGTGATGGTAGCGCCATTGTCGATCGCCACTGTTGGAAAAGTCACTATCCCCGTCACTGCGTCGTAGGTTCCACCATCCGATGCCGTGACTCCAGTTAATCCCGGAATGATACTATCTGTAATCGTCACTCCTGCTGCGGGACTTGGCCCTTTGTTCACCGTGGCGATCGTATAAGTCACCGTCTCACCAGCTTTCGCTGATACTGGCCCTGTTTTGACCACAGAAAGATCGGCGGTCAAAGTTAACTCATTAATACTTTCTACAATTACATTGTTGAGTTCATGGATATTAGTATTACCTCCTGTAGCCGCCGCAAATCCAAACTTCAGCGTAGATGGTACTTCTCCATTTACGGCCTTTAAATCTGGTATATCAATAACCGTCTCCCCAGGCTCAAATACTCCATTACCATTGAGATCGAAGCCAACGGTAAGACGGTTCGGTGTTGCAGAACGCACCGGAAACAGAGTGATTTGAACGCTTCTTTTGGCTGCACTCCGAATCGTTGTATCTTTATTGTCTATACCAATAGCAATAGAAGCATTGGTTAAAAACTGGTAAGAATTTTTTTCGCTACCCCTAATACCTACAGAATCCGGGGAAAATCCCGTGCCACCAACTCGCCCGGCCGTAGGATTTGAGAAATTACCAAACTCATCTAACCCAACCCCTAAATAACCTCCAGAAATGCCGGCGGAAACAGGGGTACTACTGGTGTTTTGGGCATAGCCAAGGGACCCTCCAAAGCCTCCTGCTTTTGTTGGTGTAGCTGTTCCATCCACCAGGAAAAAGCTAATACCATCAGCACCAAAAAGAGTACCATCCTCTGCGGCGACGGTGTTATAAGCAAAAAAATCAAAAGTAACTTTTAGACCTTCAGTAGCTGGGATAGCCTTGTCATAGAGTACAAAAGCTTCCTGTCTTCTAACTGATGGAGTCAGCCGCAGGACTCCGTTACCTGGTGTGTCTCCACCCAAAGCAGGAATTACGCCGGATATGGTTCCTCCGGTAATACCAGGAACCATTTGCCTGGTGATGGGGATTGTGGGATCGTAAAGTGCTCCGTTAGTGCCTCGATAAATCCAGGGGCCTATGACTGTATCGTTTTTGAATGTTTCGCTGACTAATGTCCCCAGGATACCGCTATATTCTTGCTGTACTTGGCGATCGATCGCGATGCTAGCTTCTATTTGGCCGATCGCAAATTCTAATTCCCAGTCGCCACCAAGGGCCGCACTCCCCGTCAAATCATCGGAAGCTGCAATATCTGCACCAGTAATTTCACTCAGTCTCCCCAGGAAAGCTTGGCCGCTTTTCCCTGCTGCAATGCTGCATCCCAACAACAAAATATCCCCTCTCTCGCTGAGAGATTTTCCCCACTGTTGCAACAAATCGCTGTAGCTTTCTATGTTGTTGCTATTGAGTTCTATCGACCCTACTTGTAGTCGCCCTTCTTGGCCGTGAGAAACTATCTGAAGGCTTTCTAAATCTCTCCAATTAGCCAAAATTCTAGTAATTTGCTTGACTCCATCCAGGGTAGGGTCAAGCATGAATACCTCTGTACCCTCCGTTGCTCCTTTTGCCAAGCTGTCACTATTTTCTACTTTTGTATCGACTATCAGTAGATTTTTAACAGGATGGGAACGCTTGTTCCCTACAAGGTTGGTGTTTTTACCAAGGTTTTGGGTTGTGGAAAGGGTGCTGCAGATGCTTTTCATGATTAAAAAAACTCACAAATTATCTAAAATAAACTATTTGTTGGACAACAGATTTAGTCGGAATTGAAAGTAATATATTCAGCTCTTTTGAGTTGTGGGTGACTAATCGAAACATGAATTCAAAGATTCAAATCAACAGTCTATTAATTGGGATTTGATAGCTTTGCAAGTATTGCCAAACGAGGGAGAATATTTTAGAAGCCGAAGCCCCAAGTTGGATTTATTGCTATCAATTTATTAGTGCTGTTTACATTTTGTTTGGAAGTGGAGTTGGGTTGAACATAGATCTATTACGTCCAACAGTGGGCAAAAACAGGAATTATCAAAAACTTTTTGATGATATTCTTCCTCGTTAGGCTCTACCATAGACTGTCAGATTTAGGTCTGGTGTTCTAGGTAACAATTCATACCAAATCCGGGTTAAAAACCCCCTTTATTTCTTAGTCCGCGTCGGCGGACTTTGTTAGTGTAGTAGCGGTTTCAACCGCCGAATCATAGAGGGGGTAACAAGGCAGGATTTGGTATCATCGGTGATTGGCGAGCGATCGACTCCTACTTCCATGTCTTGAAAATAGCTATCCACCTGATGTCCACAAACAGGTAGCAATAATTACCACAAATTTACGAACAGGAGCTCAAAAACCCGGTTTGTGCATCCATATCTCTCGGACATATCCACGATATTTCGGATAAAACGGCTTTTTTTGCCTTAGTGCTACACGGAAAATTAAATGGTTACGATTGCTACCTTGCAGAATCCGTTGACCTAATTTCACCCTTGGCTGTTGATAATTCATCCTCTGGAAATAGACATACCCTGTATCGATGAGGATGCTCAAAAGTTGGCTGCTGATAATTCATCCTCTGGAAGTAGATGTACCCTGTATCGATGAGGATGCTCAAAAGTTGGCTGCTGATAATTCATCCTCTGGAAATAGACATACCCTGTATCGATGAGGATGCTCAAAATTAGGCTGCTGATAATTCATCCTCTGGAAATAGATGTACCCTGTATCGATGAGGATGCTCAAAACTTGGTCGATTGTAGCCTGGAAAAGCAAAATCTATGGTTTAAATTGGGACACGACGCCGGCGAGTACACAACAGTTTCGCTAACAGGCAATTGTTCCAAATATAAAGGTAGAGTATTCCATCATTTTTTTCGGTAAAGTAGATGTTCGGTAATTTTTGGCGCTGATTCAGTCCTGGAGGCAACGGTCATCGGTAATCTTGAATATTCTGGTGGATCAGATCAGTTTTTTGAACAATTTTTAGAGGTTCTAAAACTGTAGAACACCTTATTCATAAAAATTTGAAACAAAACTCTTCACACGTAAGTACATAGTAACTGATAATTAGCCTATCCGCAAATACTCGTAGATGCAATCCCTTATATAAGTTAGACCTTTTAAAGGGGGACGTCAATAGTTTCGGAAGTAATATCTGCGATCGCCTAACCGATGCCTTCTATATAAATTAGAACGCCCGTTTATAGTTGAGTTTATAGGAGTATAAAACCTAATTAAAATCCGGGTTGATTCCCCCTCAATCTCTGGGCAGTTGAAAGCCTTTAAAGTTATACTATACAAGCTTTTTACTCACCTAATTAGAACAATAAATTATGGGATTTGTAACCGGATTTATTGAAAAAAAAAAGATGCGATAGTCATTAGTCATCAGTCATTAGTTATAAGTCATCAGTCATTAGTTATAAGTCATACAGCATATTGCAGGTTCATCAAGTAGAGTCTTAATCGTCCGCGTGCGTGGCTGCGAGTTGAGCTCCCACAAGAGAATTTGCAGATAGCAGTCAACAATCACCTCATATCAATTCCTCTCTTCATCGGAATTATTCATTTCTCTCCGATCTCTCTGTGTTCTCTGTGTTCTCTGTGGTTAAATCATTCCGATGCAACCGAAAACGATATGACAGTAAAACCCCGACTTCTGAGGGTGAAGTCGGGGTTCCAAGGCCAGTTATCCAAAATCATGCAACAGTAGCTTGAGGGTGCATCGCCCTCTACAATCCTCCCTAGGGATTATGGGAGATGTCTCACAGAGATAAAATTCTCTGTTAAACAGGCGCTACATCCATCACCAAGTCCATCATCGAAGCCGTACTCTCAACCTTAGCAACATCCAACAAAGTCTTCAAAACAGAATCAGGATTCAAACTAATCGAATCAATTCCCAACTCAACCAAGAACCGAGCAAATTCAGGATAATCACTAGGGGCTTGACCGCAAATTCCAATCTTGCGGCCGTATTTTTTCGCCGCTTTAATTGCAATTTCCACCATCCGCTTCACAGCTTCATTCCGTTCGTCAAAAATGTGCGCAACTAAAGCAGAATCCCGGTCTAATCCCAATGTTAGCTGAGTCAGATCGTTAGAGCCGATCGAGAATCCATCAAATACCTGGGCGAATTCATCAGCAAATATGACATTGCTAGGTAATTCGCACATCACATACACCTGTAAGCCATTTTCGCCCTTGACTAAACCGTGTTTCGCCATCTCCGCTAACACCTTTCGCCCCTCCTCCGGGGTGCGGCAAAATGGAATCATCGGAATCACATTTGTCAAGCCCATTTCATTGCGAACTCGCTTCAGGGCTTTGCATTCCAAAGCATAAGCTTCGCGGTAATTTGGGTCGTAATAGCGAGACGCGCCCCGCCACCCAATCATCGGGTTTTCTTCCTTGGGTTCAAACTGTCGCCCTCCTAACAGATTAGCGTATTCATTGCTCTTGAAATCGCTCATCCGCACGATGACAGGATTGGGATAGAATGCAGCGGCAATTGTACCAATTCCGTGGGCTAATTTGTCGGTAAAGAAATCGGGCTTGTGTTCGTAAAGCGCTGTGAGTTTGGCAATTTCGCGTTTGACGGATTTATCTACTAATTTGTTAAAGTGAATCAGTGCTAACGGGTGTGCTTTAATGTGATTGGCAATGATGAATTCCAGTCGCGCCAATCCCACACCGTCGCAAGGAATTGCTGATAAACCAAAGGCTTCTTCGGGGTTGCCGACATTCATTAAGATTTGAGTGCGAGTGCGGGGTAAATTGTCGATCGCACTTTCTTGTACTACAAACGGCACCAAACCAGCATAAACTTTGCCTTCCTCTCCTTCGGCACAAGAAACAGTGATTTCTTGACCATTCTTTAAGAGTTTTGTCCCATCACCGGTGCCAACTATTGCCGGAATTCCCATTTCTCGCGCAATGATTGCTGCATGACAAGTGCGGCCGCCAGAGTTGGTGACAATCGCACTGGCTTTTTTCATAATGGGTTCCCAATCGGGGTCTGTTTTGTTGGTGACTAAAACTTCCCCTGCTTCAAATTCCGCGATTTCGCTAACTTCTAAAATTACGCGGGCTTTCCCTTGTCCAATGGCCTCGCCCACAGCCCGTCCCTTCGCCAAAATAGCGCTAGAACCTTGCAGTTTGTAACTCCGCAAAACTGTAACTGATTTTTGAGATTGTACTGTTTCCGGTCGCGCTTGGACGATGAATAATTCGCCAGTATTGCCGTCTTTTGCCCACTCGATGTCCATGGGCGTGGGAGTTCCGCGCACTTGGGAGTAGTGTTCTTCTATTAATACTGCCCACTGTGCTAATTGCAGAATTTCGTCATCGTTAATGGCAAATTTTTCCCGTTCTGTGGTTGCTACTGAGACATTTTTGGTGTATTTGGAACCGCCAATATCGTACACCATTTTAATTTTTTTGGTGCCGAGGCGTTTGTCGAGAATTGGGCGGAAACCTTGTTTCAAGGTTGGTTTGAAGACTAGGTATTCGTCGGGGTTTACGGCCCCTTGAACGATGTTTTCCCCCAATCCATAGGCTGCGGTGATCAGGGCGGCGTTTTTGAAACCGGTTTCGGTGTCGATGCTGAACATGACACCGGAGGATGCTAAGTCCGATCGCACCATTTTTTGCACACCTACTGATAAGGCGACATCAAAATGGTCGAAGCCTCGGAGTTGACGGTAGGAAATCGCTCTGTCGGTGAATATGGAAGCGAAGCATTTGTGGCTGCATTCGAGCACGCTGGTGCAGCCATGTACGTTGAGGTAGGTTTCTTGTTGTCCGGCGAAGCTGGCGTCTGGTAAGTCTTCGGCGGTGGCGGAGGAACGGACTGCTACATCTGTACTCTCGCCATAGCGATCGCACAATTTATCGTAAGCGCTGGCGATCGCCGCTTGCAAGTCTCGCGGAAACGGCGTTTCCAAAATCAGCGATCGTGCTTGCTTGCCTTTTTGGCGCAGGTTGTTGACATTTTCGACTTCCAAGTCAGCAAAAAGTTCGCGCAGTTTACTATCTAAACCCGCCGACTCGATGAAGTAGCGGTAAGCGTATGCTGTAGTTGCAAACCCGTTGGGAACATTCACTCCTTTGGGAGTTAGCTGTTGAATCATTTCTCCCAAGGAAGCATTTTTGCCACCGACTAAGGGGATGTCAGCGATGCCGACTTCATCGAACCATAATATTAAGGCTTTGTCTTTGGGAATTTGAAGCTGCTTTTCTGGAATTGCTAATTTGTGGGTCATTGCTTTTTCCTCTACTTTTTAGCTCATTTCGGTCAAAGGACAGCAAAAAGTTTGAACTTAGTTTTCTTACAAAGTCAATCTCTAAATATCCCGACTTCTTGATTTTTCCGTCACTATTTATTAGCTGTATCCTGCCTGCTAATCATTCACTCCCATGAATTACTCACCTTAACAGCTAATATTTTCTCCAAGTAAAACTATTTTGATTATCACTAAAACCTTGATCCCCGGCTCCTCAAAGTGAATTTAAGTGTATTTATGCACAGATCGTGCCAGAGGCTTTCTAGCTCAATATCGTTTATGGCCTCTATTTATAGATTATCACTTTTTTGGGAAAACACAATAGACCAGAGAAAATTTTCCTGGGTTGCCACAAGTAAAAAGATGGCAGCGACTAGGAAATATCAGCTATCATCAAGCAAAGACAAAAGAACTAGGTCACAACCCCCGTATTCATCCGTCCTGTGGATTTTCATGGGACGATCGCTTTTAAAGGTGTGTCAACGAT
Source organism: Microcoleus sp. (assembly GCF_041354475.1). NCBI lineage: Bacteria > Bacillati > Cyanobacteriota > Cyanophyceae > Oscillatoriales > Microcoleaceae > Microcoleus > Microcoleus sp. Next base: position 23,812 of record NZ_JBGJZU010000053.1, on the reverse strand, counting down.
TTTCTTACTTAGGAGAGAGAGTCGCCAATTTCTGCTGAGTCAGAGAGAATTCAGTCAAGCAGTTTTAAACTATTCCTAGTTGTATATTTCAGCATTGAATTGCTTATATGCTATAATGGTTACTACGACTGCTTTACGATAAAAATCTGGGTATTTATGATATCAGTTTTGAACCCAACCGCAGAGCGCCATGGCTTTAAGGTTCTCCTCGTCGAAGACAATCGGGCCGAAGCTGAGCTGATCGAAGAATTATTATTAGAAACCAATGTTTCCCGATCGTTGCCCCAAAGGCTATTGATAAGTCGCGCCGATCGTCTCAGTAAAGCACAGGAGCTTTTACTAAAGGAAAAATTTGATGTCATATTACTAGATCTGTCACTGCCGGACACCCAAGACTTAAGTACAATTGTTAAAATTCAAGAATACAGCGTCAATACTCCGATCGTGGTGCTCACGGCCAGCAACGATGAAGAACTAGCCGTGCAGTCGATCCAAACAGGAGCTCAAGATTATCTAGTCAAAAGAAAAATAGACAGCGAAGTGTTAATGCGATCGCTGCGTTACGCAGTGGAAAGACAACACAACCAAGAAGCTTTGCGAAAAAGTGAAGCAAAATATCGATCGGTAGTGGAGAATTGCCTAGTCGGAATCGCCATTCTGGCAGCGCCAGTTTCTCCCTCACAACCAGAAAAATGTGAGTGGTTGGAAGTCAACGATGCTTTGTGCAATTTGCTGGGATACGAGCGCGAAGAACTGTTGCAGTGTAATTGGGAGAAATTGACTTTTCCTGAAGATTGGCAAGCTAGTTCCGAGCAGCTCAAGAAAATTTTAACAGGTAAGAGTCAAGGTTACGTTTTAGACAAAAGATGGCGCAAAAAAAACGGTGGAATAGTTTATACTAGAGTGTCGCTGCGCTGCATCCGCAGCCTAGACGGGTCGATCGATCGGATGATTAAAGTGGTCTTGGATGTGAGCGATCGCCACCGCTATGAAGTTCAACTCAAAGCATCTCGACAATTTTTAAAGCACACGATTAATGCGACACCAGACCCAATTTTTGTCAAAGACGAACAACACCGTTGGGTAGTATTAAACGATGCTTTTTGCGAATTAATGGGAAAACCGCGAACAGAACTTATAGGTAAATGTGGATACGACTTTTTACCGGAAGAAACAGCTAGCTTGTTTTTACAAAAAGACGCAGCGGTATTGAAAACAGGAATCCCTGATGAAACCGAAGAAAAATTTATAGATAGCAGCGGTAAAAAAAGAATTATATCTACCAAAAAGATAATTTTTAAAACAGCCGAAGGCAGTAAAATGTTAGTAGGTACTATCCGAGATGTCACCGAGTACAAGCGGCAGCAAATAGCATTGAGGCAAACCCGCTCTCGGCTGGAAAAAATGACAGCTAACGTACCGGGAATGATTTATCAATTCCGCATTAATAAGGATGGAGAAAAAAATTTTTGCTACGTTTCTTCCGGTTGTAATGAAATTTACGAATTAGCACCTAAACAGCTAGAACAAAATGCAGAATTGGGTTTTGAAAATATTCATCCAGATGACCTAGAAGAGTTCCACAAATCAATAATAAAATCGGCGAATACGCTGCTGCCATGGCATCAGCAGTGGCGGCAAATTATGCCGGACAAAGTGAAGTGGCTGCAAGGCGCTGCCAAACCGGAAAAGCAAGCCAATGGCGATTTAGTTTGGGATGGCTTGGTGATGGATATCACCGAATTAAAACAAACTCAAAAAGAGCGCGATCGCTTCTTTAATATTTCCCTCGATTTACTTTGCATTGCGGGTTTAGACGGCTATTTCAGACGCTTAAATCCTTCTTGGTCAAATGCTTTAGGTTACAGGGAAGGGGAACTTATAGCCAAACCTTTTATAGAATTTGTGCATCCCGAAGACCGAGCAATAACCATAGCTAAACTGGAAACACTCAAAAGTGGCAACCCAGTTATTAACTTAGAAAACCGCTACCTTTGCCAAGATGGTACTTATAAATGGCTGTCCTGGACGGCATCGCCCTTTGGTGAAGAAGGTTTAATTTATGCAGTGGCCCGCGATGTTACATTAAACAAGCAAGCCGAAGCAGAATTACGCAAAAGTGAAGCCACCAATCGAGCCCTTTTAAACGCCATACCCGACATGATGTTTCGCTGTCGCGCCGATGGCACTTTTGTAGACTTCAAACCTGCAAAAGAACCGAATATTATACTTAAAGAAAGTATTTTTATCGGCAAAAAAGTCCAAGACATTCTACCGTCGGTTTTTGCTGACAAGATCGTATCTGGTAACAAACAAGCGATCGACAATGGTGAAATTCAAATCGTAGAATATCCCATGTCAGTTAATGGTGAACTGTACGATTTTGAAGCCAGAATTGTATTTTGTAGCGATGACGACATTATCGCGATCGTCCGTAATATCACCGATCGCAAACGTTCTGAGTCGGCAATCCAGCGACAAGCCGCCGCCATGTCCGCCGCTTCCGAGGGCATCGCCATCATCGGCGCCGGCGGAGAGTTCATTTATTGCAACGCAGCTCAACTCAAAATGTATGGTTGCGAATCTCCCGAAGCCATGTTCGCTCAAAGCTGGAAAATATGCTATGAAAGTGCAGAACTACAAAGGTTGGAGCAAGAAATCCTCCCCACTTTAACCACAAAAGGATATTGCAACACCGAAGCCATCGGATGTCGCCGCGACGGCTCCAACTTTCCTCAAGAACTGTCCCTAACCATGCTGGCAGGGGGCGAAATTATTTCTATTGTTCGCGATCTTTCTGCTAAAAAACAAGCCGAACTAAAGCTGCAAGATAGTCAGCGGTTCGCTGAAAAAATTGCTGAAGCTAGTCCTAATATTTTGTATGTTTACGATTTGATTGAAAGTAAAATCATTTATGCTAATGCTTCCATTTATCACGTTTTAGGCTATACAGTAGAAGAGCTTCAGGCTATGGGTGTGGAGATGATTTCTCAATTGATGCACCCGGAAGATTTGAGCAAAATTCCTGATTATTTACAACAAGTAGAAACAGGTGGCCAAGGCGATATCTTTGAAGTTGAATACAGAATGCAGCATAAGGATGGTTCTTGGCGCTGGATTGTCAGCCGAGATACTGTATTTATGAAAACCCCAGCCGGTCGATTAAAACAAATTTTGGGCGCGGGAACTGATATTACTGAAAGTAAGCAAACAGAAGATGAAATCAAGTTATTGTTAGCAGCAACTCAAGCAATTAGTCAGTCGCCAGACTTCGAGAGCGCGATCGCCAATGTTTTGCGCTTTTTGTGCAACGCCATCGGCTGGAATTTTGCCGAAGCTTGGATACCTGCTGCTGATGGCACTGTTTTAGAACACAGCCAAAGTTGGTATGCTAGCGACCCGACTTTGCAGGCCTTTGGACGTGAAAGCCATCAGTTTGTATTTGGACTGGGCGTCGGACTACCGGGGCGCATTTGGCTGACTAAACAAATGGAGTGGAGAGAGGATATATCCGATGGCGTAAATCCCGTTTTTTCGCGATGGGAACTGGCAAAAGAAAGTGGATTAAAAGCTTGTTTCGGCATACCAATTCGCGCTGAGGGAGAAGTGCTGGCAGTTTTAGTATTTTACCAGCGGAACCGCTCGCCTCTAGAGGGCCGTATAGTAGATTTAGTAAAAGCAGTAGCCACTCAATTGGGTTCTCATATTCAGCGCAAACAAGCCGAAGAAGAATTAAGGAAAAGCGAAGAACGCTGGCAGTTAGTTCTGAAGGGAAATCAAGACGGAATTTGGGATTTCAACCTCCAAACTAATGAAGTTTTTCGCTCGGCTCGCTGGAAGGAAATTATCGGTTACTCAGAAACGGAAATTGACACTAACAACCACGAATGGACTGAGCGAATTCACCCGGAAGATGCTGGGCGCGTGCAAACTGCTATCCAAGATTACCTCGATCGCAAAACCCCGAATTATGCCTCTGAATACCGTCTGCTATGCAAAGACGGCAGCTACAAGTGGGTACTAGCCAGGGCCCAAGCAGTGTGGGACCAAGCCGGAAATCCCCTGCGGATGGTGGGTTCCATGACTGATATCAGCGATCGCAAACAAGCAGAATTAGAGCTGTTGAAAGTTACTCAAGCTGTTGAAAGTACCAGCGACGCGATCGCGATTACCGACTTGAAAGGACGCTCTATTTACCACAACCAATCCTTCATTCAACGGTACGGCTACACAGTCGAAGAACTCAACACGCTTAATGCAGCCGAGGTGATGTACGTCCAACCTAAAATTTATAAACAAATCTATAAAACCATTCGCACCGGCTTGTCATGGAGTGATGAAATTGAACTAAAAACTAAGAATGGTGAAGCAGTAACTACTCTGGTGAGAGCCGATAATATCAAGGATGAAAATGGCAATTTTATCGGTTCTGTGGGAGTAATTACCGATATTAGCGAACGCAAAAAAGTAGAAAAAACTTTGCGCCAGCAATTAAATCGGGAGCAACTAGCAGTTGCCATGCTCGAACGCATTCGAGCTTCTTTAAACTTAGAAGAAATTTTAACCACAACTGTCGAAGAAGTCCGGCTATTTTTGCAAGTAGACCGCACAGTGATTTACCAATTTACTCCTAGTTGGAGCGGGTTTATCGCTGTGGAGTCGGTAAAGGAAGATTGCATGGCAATTGCGGGAAGGGAAATTTACGACCCCTGTTTTGGCGAAGCCTACGTTGACCTTTACAAAGATGGCAGAATTAGAGCTACAGATGATGTTTACAACGCTGGTATCGCTGAATGCTACTTGAATCTGTTAACTGAGCTACAGGTCAGAGCTAATCTGGTAGTACCGATTTTGCAAGGCGAAAAATTGTGGGGGCTGCTAATTGCCCACCACTGCACGGGCCCCCGTCCTTGGCAGAAATTTGAGGCAGAGTGTCTGCAACAATTAGCCGTGCAGTTGGCGATCGCCATCCAACAATCTACTTTGTTTCAAAAGGCGCAAACTGAAATTGCCGATCGCAAACAAGCAGAAGCCGCCCTGCAATTAGCTAAAGAAGCCGCTGAAGCTGCTAACCGCGCTAAAAGCGACTTTCTCGCCAATATGAGCCACGAATTGCGGACACCTTTGAACGGCATTTTAGGATACATTCAACTCCTCAAAAACGATCGGAATTTAACAACGGAACAACTGGATATCCTGACTAACGCTCTACAGTGTGGCAATCACTTACTGACGCTGATTAATGACATTTTAGATCTGGCAAAAATAGAAGCTAATAAAATGGAACTCTCTGTGAGCGAGGTAGATTTTAGAAATTTAATCAAAAACATTGTTGACTTGTTTAAGATGCGTTCCGATCAAAAAGGAATTGCATTTAATTACGAGGAGCTATCTGTTCTGCCTAACTACGTTTTAGCTGATGAAAAAAGAGTCCGACAAGTTTTGATTAATTTGCTCAGCAATGCTGTTAAGTTCACCGATCGTGGTGGAGTGACATTGAAAGTCGGTTACGTGGATAATGTCGCTGAATATGCCAGTCCCATCAACTCCATAAATTCCAGTTTAACGGCGGCAAATCGTGATGGAATGGCAACTTTGACCCCTAATCTAGAACCACAGAAGCAGTCCATCGCCCCTGGTGACGCCACAGAAGCACCAAACTTAGCAAAATTACCACCAACTAAAATCCGCTTCCAAGTCGAAGATAGCGGCATTGGTATCAGAGAGAACAAATTAGCAGAAATATTTTTGCCCTTTCATCAAGTGGGCGATCGTAGCAACGTGGTGGAAGGTACCGGATTGGGCCTTTCCATCAGTCAAAAAATAGTAAACATGATGGGCAGCCAAATTCACGTCGAAAGTACCTCCGACATAGGCAGCATTTTTTGGTTAGATATAGATTTGCCCGCCGTCGCCCAGTGTTCAGAAATCCCCTCTCCACCCGAAAAACATCGGATTGTTGGTTTCGTAGGCCTCAAGCGCAAAGTGTTGGTAGTAGACGACAACGAAGCAAATCGGGCAATGCTGCATAAAATGCTCTCTCGTTTGGGCTTGGAAATTGTAGAAGCCACAGACGGCGAAGACTGTTTGCACAAAGCACTGGAATTTCAACCCGATCTAATTTTAATGGACTTGCTGATGCCAGTAATGGACGGCTGGGAAGCTACCAGGCGGCTGCGACACTTGCCGGAATTAAAAGATGCGGTTATCCTTGCTTTGTCTGCTAGTGTTTATGAGACTACCAGGCAAGAGAGCATACTTGCAGGCTGCAATGGTTTTCTCAGTAAGCCTCTTCAAAACAACGAGCTTTTAGAATCGTTGCGAGTTAATTTGGGACTAGAATGGGTTTACGAAGACGGAGCATCGGCTAACAAACGCAAAGCTCCAACCCCAAAAACAGCATCAGACTTGGCTGCTGCGGACAAGATCCCATCTCCCGCCTGTGAGTCAGTCTTGGCTTTGTTAAGACTGTGTGCAATGGGCGATATAGAAGCTATTCTGGAGGAAATTGCTAAACTTGAAAATTCTGACCCGAAATTAGTGCCTTTCGCTCACCACGTCCGCCAACTAGCTAAGGGATTTCAAATCAAGCAAATTCGATCTTTTTTGAAGGAACATTTGTCTTAGGATTAAAGTTATGTAAAACTTTGTAAGTTGACAGTCAAGATTGTGACCAACAAATCAAAATCATTCGACGGGGATTTTAATTCACAAGTCACACTTCACAAGTCAAAATTCACAACTATACTATTCAACTTGATTTTTTTCCTTGAATATGAACGATAAAAATTCCGAAAGAAGCATTATACTAATTGTCGATGACAACCAGACCAATCTGGATGTACTTTTCGAGTTGTTGAGAAATTATGGGTTTAAGGTATTAGTAGCCCAGGACGGCGAAAGTGCGATCGAGCAAATTGAATATATCCATCCAGACCTGATCCTTTTAGATATCATGATGCCGGGAATTGACGGGTTTGAAACTTGCCGTCGCTTGAAAGCAGACCCGCCGACGCAAGACATTCCCATCATATTTATGAGCGCCCTTTCCGATACCCTTGACAAAGTAAAAGGCTTTCAAACAGGAGCAGTTGATTACATCACTAAGCCGTTCCAGCACGAAGAAGTATTGAGCCGAATTGAAACTCACTTGACTATTCGTAGTTTACAAAAAAAACTCGAAGAAAAAAACGAAGAGCTTGCTCACCTCAACCAAAATCTCGAAAGACTTGTCGAACAAAAAAGTAAGCAACTCATCGACCAAGAAAAAACTGCCATCATCGGTCGCTTGACTCAGGGCATGGTACACAACTTGAAAAGTCCGCTGCAAGTTATGCAGACTAGCGTCGATCTCATTGAAACAAAAGCCACAAAAATTAACGACTACTCGTTTTTTAGTTACACTAAGTATATTTTACAAGCCATCACAAAAGTCAATCAGATTATGGACACTCTGATGGTGAAAAGCAGAAAGGAGCAAGAGCAAGATTTGCAGCCTGTGAATATAAACGAATTAGTGCAGCGAGAGATTCAGCTATTGGAAGGAAATCTGTATTTTAAAAATAAAATCAAGAAAAAATATTTTTATGACGATAAAATGCAAAATATTCCCTTAATTTATTCCTATATTTCTCAAGTATTTTACAACTTAATAAATAATGCAATGGATGCTATGTGGGATAAAAAAAGCCGAGAACTAACTATTGTGACTCGACAAGATGAATCGAAAATTTATCTGGAGATTGCGGATACTGGATGCGGGATAGCACCAGAAGATTTGTCAAAAATATTCGATCCTTTTTACACATCAAAACCCGCTAAAGGCGAGGAACAAAAAGAGGGTGAACCCACAGGAACTGGTCTGGGACTTTATACTTGTATTGAACTGCTAAAACCTTTTAAGGGCGAGATTGCTATTAGCAGTAATCTCGGCAAGGGTAGCATATTTACAGTTGTGTTGCCAAAACGGCAGTAAGATTGAAGACAGAAGGAGGCAGAAGCAAGAAGGAAGAAGGAAGAAGAACCCCCCCTACCCCCCCCAAGGGGGGAACCAAGAAGGAAGAAGTCATCCCCCCCAAGGGGGGAAGGAAGCAGTAATCAACCCATAGGAATGATGGCAATTATTGCCGATCTCACAGAACTAAAACGTACAGAATCCGCCTTGAAACTTAGTCAAGAAAGATTGCAATTAGCAGTGTTTGGCAGCTCCCTGGGGCTGTGGGATTGGAATATTGCTACAGGCGCTACTTATTTTGACTCGCAGTGGAAAGCAATGATTGGTTATGAAGAACATGAAATTGAAAATAATGTTAAATATTGGGAAGATTTGCTACATCCCGAAGATAAAGTCAAGGTGATGGCAGCTTTAAATTCATATTTTGAAGGGGAAAATGATATTTATAAAATTGAATTTAGGATGCTAAATAAATCGGGAAATTGGCAATGGATTATGGCTTTGGGTAAGGTAGTAGAATACGACGAATGGGGCGCACCACTGCGGATGAACGGCACTCATCAAGATATTAGCGATCGCAAACAAGCAGAGTTTGCTTTGCAGGAATCGGAAGCGCGAGAACGTTCCAAAGCCCTAGAATTAGAAACAGCAATTAAGCAGCTCAAAACAACTCAATCTCAGCTTGTGCAAAATGAAAAAATGGTAAGTTTGGGGCAGTTAGTTGCTGGTGTAGCTCATGAAATAAATAATCCTATCAGCTTTATTCACTGCAATTTAGGACCAGCTCGTAGGTATACTTTTTCTCATTCAATTATAGTCGATCGACATGGTGGCAAATTGAGCTGTAGTTCCACGGTGGGAGAGGGTTCGGAGTTTTTGGTTGAGATTCCAGTCCAGCAAAATTTAACCTAGAGGAATTTGGATTGATATATTGGTTATGAAAAGCCGATAATTTTTTACATGAAATTGCATCTCAGTGTCACAATAAAAACAGCAAATGTCAACTTACCCCTTGTCAAGTTATGACTGGTTCTCCCAGGGAAGCTAAACTACCCAAACAAGCCCCGATCGCCAATTTTTCAGATGTCGGCGAAAATTCTTGGCGCGAGTGGGCAGATCTAGTACCAACCATGCTGTGGATAGCAGATGCAGATAGCAATTGTCATTACTTTAATTCTCAGTGGACAGAATTTACAGGGCTTAGTCAGGAACAAATTTCAGCCCGCGGATGGACGCAAAACATCCACCCCGAAGATTTAGATAGCTGGGAACAAATATATGCAACTGCTGGGAATTCCCCTAGCAAATTCCAGAGAGAATACCGCCTAAAAAGAGCCGACGGCGAATATCGGTGGATTGAAGAAACAGTAGTTCCTAAATTGACACCAGCAGGTAAATTTCAAGGATTTATAGGTACGGCGACGGATATTAGCGGACGTAAAAAAGCCACTAACGAACTCTTAGAATACCAGCAAAAATTAGAAGAAACTCAAAAAGTTGCCCATATCGGCAACTGGGAATTCGACCTCACTACTGGCGAAGTTACTTGGTCTGATGAATTAAAAAGAATTTACGATCTAGAAATAAACGCACCAACACCAAGTTATCCAGAACTGGTGCAACAAATTCATCCTAACGATAGAGAACGCTTTCAACAAACTATAAACGACGCCATCGCCCACCGCCAACCCTACGAAATTGACCACCGCATTTACCGTTTAAACGGAGAAATGAGATATCTAATCGGTTGGGGACAAATTGTCCAAAACCATCAAGGGGAAGTCATCAAATTATTCGGAGCGGCCCTCGATATTACCGATCGCAAACAAGCAGAATTAGCCCTGCAAATGAGTCAAAAACGCCTCCGTGCCGTTGTCAACAATGCACCCATAATTTTGTCTTGCATTGACCGCCGAGGCATCTTTACACTTTCGGAAGGAAAAGGGTTAGAACCTTTAGGATTAGTTCCAGCACAAGTAGTGGGCTTATCGGTTTACGGACTGTACGAAAAGTACCCCCAAATTATCGAAAATATTAATTTGGTTTTGGCTGGCGAAGAAAAAATTTGGTCGGCTGAATTCTCTGGTCACATTTACGAAACTCGTGGCACCCCAATCTTCGATGAAAAAGGAGAAATTCTAGGATTAATTGCTGTTTCTGTGGACATCACGGAGAGGGCGCGAGTTGAAGAAGCTCTCAGGGAAAGTGAAGCAAGGCTACGCTTAATTCTCGAAAATATGCCAGTCATGCTCAGCGCTGTTGATGCCGAACGCAATATCATAGTCTGGAACCGAGAATGCGAACAAGTTTTGGGTTACAGTACATCAGAAATGGTCGCCAATCAGCAAGCAATACAACTACTAATACCGGATTTTCAATACCGCCAAAAAGTGTTTAAAGAAGTTGTCAAACTCGAACATAATTTTCGAGATTTAGAAGTAGAAATACAGGCCGCTGACGGGACTGTAAAAACAATTGCTTGGTCTAATATTTCCGCTGAATTTTCGGTTCCCGGCTGGGATTTTTGGGGAATTGGTGTCGATGTTACCGAGCGCACAGCAGCAGAAATGGCACTGCGAGAATCCGAAGCTAGACTCAGAGAACAAGCAGTGGAATTAGAATTAGCTTTTAACACTCTCGGTAATACCCAAGCACAGCTCGTCCAAAGTGAAAAAATGTCTTCCTTGGGTCAATTGGTTGCTGGAGTCGCCCACGAAATCAATAATCCTGTCAGTTTTATTTTTGGTAATATTACCTATGCCAAAGATTATACCAAGGATTTGCTAAAAATTCTGGAACTTTACCGTGTAGCTTACCCTAAACCTACGGCAGAAATTGAGGCAGAACTTGAAGAATGCGAATTAGATTTTATCCGTGAAGATTTGCCGAAGCTGTTGGATTCCATGGAAGTTGGAGCCGAGAGAATTCAGGAAATTGTTAAATCTTTACGGACTTTTTCTCGCCTTGACGAAGCAGAATTTAAGGCGGTTAATATTCATGCAGGCATTGACAGCACTTTGATGATTTTGGCTCACCGTTTGAAGCAAAAACGGGAACAAGCTACTATTTCGCTAATTAAAGAGTACGGCAATTTACCCTTGGTTGAATGTTACTCTGGTCAATTAAATCAGGTGTTTATGAACTTGTTGAGCAATGCGATAGATGCTTTGGAAGAAAAGGCTAAAGAACTGGAATCTGCCGAGGATAAATCCTCTGTTTATACAATTAAGATTCACACAGAAGTTGTGGAGGAGGAGCGGGTGAGAATTACGTTTACAGATAGCGGTACTGGCATTCCCGAATCAGTAAAGCAGCGGTTGTTCGATCCTTTTTTTACTACGAAACCTGTGGGAAAAGGTACGGGATTGGGATTGGCTATTAGTTATGAAATCGTAGTTGAAAAACATCACGGAACTTTGGAGTGTAATTCTCAGTTAGGGGTGGGGACAGAATTTGCGATCGAAATACCGATTCGTCAAGCGATTTTAGATTTGTGATTTCAGATTTTAGACAGTCGAGGGATTTGAGATTTCAGATTGAAGAAACGGACTCTAGGGATAAATCTGGGGGTTTGTTAGCCGAGGAGTGAGGGTTGCTGCTGGCGTGACAAATGCGGTTTTTGCCTTCAGTTTTAGCTTGATAGAGAGCACTGTCAGCACTGTGAATTAGGCTGTCGGGAGAGCGATCGGGAGCAGGAATCGTGGTAGCAATCCCACAACTGAGGGTAACGTAGGGATCGATTTCCGATCGCGCGTGGGGGAGTTTTAGCGCATCGAGGCAATCGCAAATTGTCCGGGCGACAACGTGGGCTCCTTCGGCTCCAGTGTTGGGTAGTAGTACGGCAAATTCTTCGCCACCATAACGGGCTGGCAAATCTCCAGCCCGCTTGACAGCAGAGGCGATCGCCCCAGCCACTTGATACAAGCAGTCGTCGCCGGCAAGATGCCCGTAAAAGTCGTTGTAAGATTTAAAAAAGTCGATGTCAAGCAGGATTAAAGACAGTGGCAATTCCTCTCTTGCTAGCCTACGCCACTCCAACATCAAAATGCGATCGAACTGGCGGCGGTTAGCAATCCGTGTCAGTGCGTCTGTAGTTGCTAGTTGCTGCAATTTTTGGTTGGCAATTGCTAACTTGCAGTAAAGTTCAGATTGTTCGATCGCGATCGCCACTTGATTTGCCAAATGTGTTAAAAATTCTATTTCCCATGCCTGCCACTGCCTAGCTCCAGTACAATTATATGCTGTCAGGATTCCCCACAAATAATTTTTATTTTCTGTACCCGACTCAGATTCATTTTTGAGCATTCTCTGCGGTGTCCCACCACACAGCAGCGTCATTAAATCTTCGGGATAATCCTCCTCTTGTTCTTCTTCCCCCCTAGAGCCTGAAGATATTTTCTTTGTCGCTTCCTTGTCTTCAAATTGCCAAATTGGAACGCTTAAAACTGCTGCAATTTCACAATCAGTCAGCAATTTTTTACAACTACCCGTCAATTCCGTCCCACTCACATCAGATATTGCTTGTACCGACTGAGACTCCGCCAAAAAAAGACAGGATACCGCCAAAGCAGAACAAATATTTTGGTTTTCAATATAACCTTGTGGCAATCCGTCACCTGCGACAATCTCACATTTTTGCTCTTCGCTGTCGAGTTGTGTCCCAGAATTGTGACAGCGATAAATTAAAACCCGGTCTGTTTTCAGAAATTGACGTACTTCTGCCACGGTACTGTGGAGAATACTTGTAACGTCGATGGACGATCGAATATTTTCGATCATTTTAGCCAAAAGTCGCTCTCTTTGGGCTTGTTGTCGCAATTGTTCCTCTATGCGTTGCCGTTCGATCGCATAGTGGATTGCCCGCACCAGAAGAGTTCTATGAAATCTGCCCTTCACCAAACAATCTTGAGCGCCCGATCGCAATACTGACAGTGCCGTATGTTCATCATTCATATCTGTTAGTACCACAATTGGCACTGTGGGCGATCGGGCTTTCAGCATCGCGATCGGATCGCTTCCCTCCAAACAATCTTCCACGGACAAATCTAATAGTATGGCATCAAACTCTGCTGTTTGCAGACATTGTATTCCCTGCTCCATAGACTTAACAATTTCAAGAAGAAATGTAGCGTCACTGAATGACCCTAAAAGGTCTTCAATCAGAGTCGCATCTGCGAGGTTATCCTCCACCAACAAAACTTTTATCGAGTGGTTAGACGTTAACACAACTATAGCAATTCGAGCGGGTTGACAACAACTATTTAGAAATTCTAACTAATAACCGACATAGCCACTAGCAATAGAAACCATCTCATTTTTGGAAACCTCCCCTAGGGAAAATTGGATGGGGGCAGAAAACTTTGGGCTTTACTCAGAGATTAATTCCCCGAATCCTTACCCCTACAACTTAGCTTATAGAGCCTCCGACGGGAGCGAAACGATTTCAAACCAATACTGACACAAAGTCTTCATTACTTCAACCAATCCTTCAAAAGTCACTGGTTTGGATATGAAAGAATTCGCACCCAAGCGGTAACAAAGCAAAATATCTCCGCTGCTTTGCGATGTAGTCAGTATCACGACCGGGAGATGTTGCAAGTCGGGGTCCGATCTAATCAAAGTTAGTGCTTCTGGCCCGTCAAGCCTCGGCATATTCAGATCTAAAAGTATCAGGTCGGGGAAGCGCCAATTGCTAGCCTCAGCATAGGAGCCGCGACAGTATAAATAGTCTAGCATTTGTTCCCCATTTTCCACAAATTCGATTCTAATTGCTATGGGAATCTCTCGGAGTGATTCCTGCACGAAAAAGCGGGTATCTTCGTCATCATTAGCCATTAAAATAGTGAATGTTTTGTTTTGATTATTCACTGCTTTGACTCACTACCAACGAATGCTGTGACCTGGTATAAATTGCACAAATATCCGAGGATATGCCAATATCTGTTGTCCTAATTTTGCTGGTTTGACCAACCAGGCTGAGTGTGTGTAGCAAAAATTCTTTTGTTTGCCTTGCAGGCAAACCTTTGTCATTAATGCTTGTTTCACTTAGCATTTCTTTAAAAAATGCACAACCCACACAACTAGAACTATCGCCAAGGCTTGCCTCCGAAATATACTCTAAATTACTGTAGGGGAAAGTCAGATACTCTCGATACAGTTGAAATAAATTGAAAATTATGCCGTGCACCGCTGATGTTTAACTTTTACAAGATTTGAGTTAATAAATTGATTATGAACTCTTTATTTGTTTTTTGTCATCAGTAAATATGCTACATTTTGATCGCAATTCTGTAAAGTAAATATAAATAATCCCCCAAAATCACTAAATAAATTACTATTTCCTTTCTGTTGCTTCCTCCATCCGGATTTTTAAGGGGAGCCAAACCGCAGCAGCTTATAGCTTATAGCTTATAACTTCTACCTTCACTCCCCTACAGGAAGACAAAAATAAAAAATCGCTCCTCGATTGGGTACTGATTGCACCCAAATGCGACCGCCGTGGCGATCGACAATTTTTTTACAAATCGCCAAACCAATACCCGTTCCCGAATAGTTTTTTTGAGTATGCAAGCGCTGAAAAATCTGAAAAATACTCTCCTGATACTGTTCTGCAATACCAATACCGTTGTCCTCTACAGAAAACAGCCAGTTATCCCCCTGTCGGGAAACACTTACGTGAACCATCGGTCGATCGCCCCCCCGGTACTTAATAGCATTGCCAATTAAATTCTGAAATAGTTGCACTAATTGACAACTATCAGCCACAACCATCGGCAAATCCGCCCTACTAACAATAGCTTGATTCTTACGAATAGCCCACTGTAAATTAGCACAAGCATCCTCAAAAACTAAATTGCAATCAGTCAAGCCAAAAGGTTTCTGGCTTCTGCCAATTCGTGAATATTCCAGTAAATCATCAATCAAGTTTTGCATCCTTGTACAAGAACTAATTATATTACTAATAAATTTATAAGTTTGAGAATCAAATTGGTCTTGACAGCGCCTTTCTAATAATTTAGCGTAACCCGAAATCGTTCCCAAAGGTGCTTGCAAATCATGGGAAGCAATATAAGCAAACTGTTGTAATTCTGCATTAGATCGACTTAATTCTTGAGCATAGCGAGTGAGAGAAATTTCTGCTTGTTTGCGTTCGCTAATATCCCGAAATGTGACAGCCAAACCGTCATTTAATTTGACAGCGACAATGTGCAGCCAAGCACTGAATTTGCGATTGTGTTCGTAATAAAATTCTCGCTCTAAAGTTTCTCCTGTTTCTACCACAGAAACGTAGACATCAAATAGACCATTTTTGCAGACTTGAGGAATTTCTTCTAACAAATACTTTCCTATTAAATCCTGAGACACCATACTCAGCATTTTTTCCGCAGCCCGGTTCAGCAAAATCCATTTGAAATCAACAATATTTCCCTGACTGTTGCGAACAGCAGAAAAAGCTACCACACCGTCTAGGGAACTATTCAAGACGCTTGCTAGCAATAATTGCGACTGTTGCAGTTGAACATTTTGCTTTTTTAATTGCTGTTGCAGTTTTTGTAAATCAATTTGCTTTTCGATTCTTGCTAAAATTTCTTCCACTTGAAAAGGTTTAGTAATGTAGTCTAATCCGCCCACTCGAAAAGCTTCTATTTTATCGTTAATATCATCTAACACGCTTAAAAAAATCACCGGAATCTGCGCTGTTTCTGGTATTTTTTTTAGCCTCTCACAGACTTCATATCCGTCCATTTCTGGCATTCGGATATCCAACAAAATCAAATCAGGAGCATAGGCGATGGCAGCATTCAAAGCTAGTTGTCCAGAAATAGCTCTGTAAACTTGATAGCCATGAGAGCTTAGTAAATTAGATAAAAAACGCAGATTAATCGGTTGATCGTCAACCATCAATATTTTAATTCCGCTATTATCCATTTATTCTAAAATTGATTGAGTTAAATTCACTATTCTGTCAAGTCGGTAATCCTCAAGTAAATCTTTTAAAGCATTAGCTAAAGTTGGATGACTTTCGGAAATGCGATCGACAACTTGAATCACCAACTCTTCATTAACATCATTAGCAGCTTCGTCCAGTTCCTCTAACCAACTTTTAGGCATCTCTGCCAACAGTGGTAAAAAAAATGAATCGGGTTTTTCGCCGTTCAAATAACGCCTCCCTCCCACCCCAAAAGGTACAGACAACTCTTGATAAATATAGCGCACTCCCAAATAGTGAGCAATCTTGTCAAAAATGATTTGTTCTTGAAAAGGTTTACGCACAAAATCGTCGCAGCCTGCTGCGATAATTTCGCCTCTTCTTTCCTCAAAAATGCTAGCAGTCAGAGCAATAACTACAGTATGCGATCGAGTATTTGTCTCCCTAGCTCTAATTTCTGCCACAGTTTCAAAACCATTCATTACTGGCATTCGCGTATCCAGCCAGATTAAATCCGGCTGCCAATTTTCCCAGATTTCAATTGCTTGTCTACCATTTTCAGCTTCTCTGACTTCAAAGCCAATGGGTGCGAGCATTTTAATTAGCAGCAGTCGATTTTCAGTATTATCATCCACTGCTAAAATTCGATAAATTGGCTGCTCTGGTTCTAGCCCCAGCACCCGTTGCAATCTCGTGATATTTACTTCTGAGGGAGCCACCGCACATAGTTTAATATTAAATTTAAAAGTAGTTCCCTCACCTAAAATACTACTTACTTCAATATTACCCCCCATAATTTCCACGTATTTTTTGGTAATATTTAAACCCAAACCCGTGCCGTCAGCAGCTTTTTTCCCCGCTTCAGTTTGCACAAAAGCATTAAATAAAGTCTCCATTTCTTCGGCTGCTATGCCAACTCCCGTGTCTTGAACCTCAAAAAATATTACACATCGTTCGTTGGAAATCGAGTTAGAATCAATTTCTGTTTCTTCTGACTGGAATGGAACTGTTTCCAGACCCACTCTTAGCAAAATTTCACCACCGTTTTCAGTAAATTTTATGGAATTTCCCAGCAGATTAATTAAGCAGACGCGCAGTTTTTTTTCATCGGTTTTAATATATTGGGGAACCTGGGATTGCACGGAAAATTTGAGGTGCAAATTTTTAGTTTCCGCTTTGATTTGAAACATCTCTTCCAAAGTGTCTAAGAGTTGATACAAATCAAAACTACTTTCATCTAAGGCAACTATCCCAGCTTCAATTTTTGACAAGTCTAAAACATCATTAATTAATTCCAGCAAATGTTGACCGCTACGGTTAATGATTCTGAGATTTTCGATATTTTCATTACTCAGTAAAGAATCACGACTCATTACTTGACTAAAACCCAGAATCGCATTCAGGGGAGTCCTTAATTCGTGGCTCATATTGGCAACAAATTGACTTTTTGCTTGAGAAGCTGCGGCTGCTTGTTCTTCGGCTTTTTTGCGTTCAACTATTTCTTTTTGCAGTTGATTATTGCGAGCGATTAGTTCTTTTTGTAATCTTTTTATAGTCAGTTGGTGTTCAACTCTTGCTAAAACTTCTTCTACCTGAAATGGTTTGGTGATGTAATCCACCCCACCAATTTGAAAGGCTTTTACTTTATCTAAAACTTCATCTAAAGCGCTAATAAAAATCACAGGAATTTCTGCTGTTTCCCCATCGGCTTTGAGTTTGGCACAGACTTCGTAGCCGTTCATCTCCGGCATTTTGATATCGAGTAAAATTAGATCGGGAGAACCAGATTTGGCAGCTCTAATTGCCATTTTACCATTGATTACGCCCCGAACTTTATATCCGCGATCTAACAGTGTGGCTGATAAAACGTGCAAATTTTCTGGAGTGTCGTCAACAATTAATATGTTGCCTCTATTCTCTTTGGTAATATTTTGAGTCATCGATTGTTGATTTTTGTTATGTAATTGCCAGTATAAAAAAGTTATCAATTGGATATCATAGCACAAGCTGTAATTATTCTGGCATATTTCTAATTTTAATAATTTCTCAATTCTTCAATTAAATCAATAATCCGATCGCACCGGAAGTTATTAGCCAGTTCTGCGATCGCGCTGCCGAAATTAGCATGAATAGGAGGAATCGCCAAAATTAACCGGAAAATCCAATCATTGTCCACTTCTTCCGCCGCCTCATACAATTTATCAATCCATTCACCAGGCATCACTTCAAAGGACGAAGCACTCAGCGTAAAAGGTAAATCCGCTGTTCCCATATTTTCATTTTCACCCATTTCGCCACTAAACAAACCCCCAGCAGACTGGCTACCGTGAGAATTACCCGCAAGTTCGCGATCGTAAACATAGCGGACTCCCAGATATTTTGCCATCTTTTCCAGAATCACCTGCTCTCGAAAAGGCTTCGCGACAAAATCATCGCAACCCACAGACAAAATCACCGATCGCTCCTCATCAAAAGCACTAGCCGTCAAAGCAATAATTACGGTGGCTTGACCTTTCAAATGCGCTTTGATCCGTTTCGTAGCTTCATAACCATCCATCACGGGCATCCGCATATCCATCCAAATCAGATGAGGTTCCCAACTCGACCAAACCTCGATCGCCTGAACCCCATTTTCCGCTTCCCGAACCGCAAAACCCAAAGATGAAAGCATTCTCACTAGCAATAAGCGACTTTCCAGGCGATCGTCAACAGCCAAAATTCGGTATTCCGGCTGTCCCGGCTCAATACCGACGACACGACGAGCTGTTTGGGTTATCTGAATTTCCACTGTATCAGGGAGAGAAACTTTAATATCAAACTTAAAAATGCTGCCCTCACCCACAGTGCTCACCACACTCATTTCCCCTCCCATTAAATTCACAAACTGTTTGCTGATTGGCAAGCCCAAACCAGTTCCTTCTTGAGCTTTTCTCCCGCTTTCAGTTTGTGCAAAAGGTTTAAATAAACTATCCATTTCTTCAGGAGAAATTCCCGGTCCCGTGTCCTCTACTTCAAATAGCAAACAGCAATCATTAATCTGTGGTGAATTAGTAAGTGTATACTCGCTGTTTAATATTTCATGTTTAATCCTTAAATTCACCCCACCCTCCGAGGTAAACTTGAGGGCATTACCAATAATATTAATCAAAATCTGACGCAATTTACTTTCGTCTGTTTCTATATATTTAGGCAAATTATGTGCACAATCAAAAATTAACTGCAATCCTTTTTTTTGTGCTTGCATTTTCAGCATTTCTTCTGTATTATTCAGCATTTTTTGCAGATCGAAAGTGCTGTTGTTAACTGTCACCAGACCCACTTCAATTTTTGACATTTGCAAAATATTATTAATTAAAATCAGCAAATGTTCGGCGCTGCGGATGATAATACTTAAGTATTGCTGTTGCTCTTCACCCAAGCCTGTGTCGCGAGATAGCAGTTGACTGAAACCCAGAATCGCGTTGAGAGGAGTACGCAATTCATGACTCATATTCGAGAGAAACTCACTTTTAGCTTTATTTGCTCTGTCCGCTTCTTCTTTGGCTTGCCGCAAAGTTATTTCTGCTTGTTTTCTTTCCGTAATATCACTGGCAGTACCTGTCGCACCCATGACATTTCCTTCGGAGTTTAAATGGGCGATCGCCTTGGTATTTATATCAATTATTCTGCCATCTTTACCTAATACAATACTTTCATACTGAAATACTGAATTACCAGTCAATAAATACTGCTGAAGTTCCAAATCGGGAGCTGTTGATTCCGGTGCAAAAAAATCGCTAAAAGAACAACCAATCATTTCTTCAGGTTCATAACCATAAATCTGTTTTACTGCTTGGTTGACAAAAGTAAGGTGTCCTGTCGCATCGCAAGACCAAATGATATCTTGCGAAGTTTCGACTAAGTGCCGATATTTTTCTTCACTTTCAACCAGGGCTATTTCTGCCAACTTGCGCAGAGTAATATCCATCAATGTTGTGAAGATATTTGTCACTTCTCCTTGCGGGTTTACCACTGGTTCTCCTCTGGCTTCGATGTAGCGAATGAAGCTTCCTTGATTGGTTTGGGAAGGTAAATTACCATCGGTAATTATTGATTCCGGCTGCAAAATTCGATATTCCAACGTGTATGGTTCCCCAGTAGTCATCGCAGCATTGATGCTGCTTTGCCACTTTTCTAGATCGTCTGGATGAACGTATTGAGCAAACTCAGCTACTGTGGGTGCTGGCTGGCTTGAATCCAGACCAAAAATGCGGGATAATTCTTCGGACCAAATAGTTGTGTTTGTGGACAAATCCCATTCCCAATTGCCGACGTGGGCCAGTCTTTGGGCTGCGGCGAGAGAAGTAGCTAAAGCCCGGAGTTTTTCTTCTGCTAATTTGCGATCGCTAATATCCTGACTCACAGAAATTACGCAGGTTTCATTATTAATTTCAATTATTTCTGCTGACAATAAAGCCGTTCTTATGTCACCTTTTTTATTTCTAAAATTCAACTCATAATTACGTACTATTTCTTTTTCTTTTAAGATTAAAAATAAGTTGTTTCTAGCTTCTTGGCTGACCCAAATATTCAAGTCAAGAGCAGTTCTACCAATTATTTCGGCTGCCGAATAACCTATGGTTTGGCAAAAAGCATCATTGATTTCCAGGTGGCTGCCATCTTTAAGTCTGGTAATCGTAATTGGATTAGGAGAAGAACGAAAAGCTTTAGCAAACTTTTCTTCCGAAAAACGCAATTGTGCAGTCCGTTCTTCTACTAAACTTTCTAATTCTTGATTTAATTTTTGTAGTTTAGTGTTTTGTTCCGCTAATTGTTTTTCCATAAAATAGCTATTAATCGCTTCTTTTACGGTCAACTTCAAGTCTTCTGACTGCCAAGGTTTCGCTATGTAGCGGTACAATTTGGCGTGTTTAATAGTATTCGCTACTGCTTCCAGGTCTGCTTGTCCTGTCAGCATAATTTTGATAGTTTTTGGTGAAATGCGGTGAATCTGTTTTAGTAACTCGTCCCCTTTGATATTAGGCATCAAATAGTCGGAAATCACCGCCACAATTTCACTTCCCTCTGCAAGCAGTTCCTCGGCCAATTCCAAAGCGTCTTCGCCACCTTCAGCAGTTTCTAATAAATGTTCTTCTCCGAGGGCTTTTTTTAACTCAATCTTTAAACTTTCAAGGATTATAGGTTCGTCATCGACACAAATAATCACAGGTTTGTTGTTCATGCTTTTGCTAAACCAGATTTTATTGTTTCTACTAATTCTTTGCCATCCCAGGGTTTATATAAACATCGGTGCAAATTTGCTTGTTTTTTTACCCGTTCTATGGCTAAGGCATCGGCTTGACCGGTCAAGATGACTTTCACAATGTTCGGATATTTTTTGTGGACATCTATCAAAAATTCATCTCCTTTAATACCGGGCATTAACCAGTCAGATACGATTACCAAAATATGACTGGCTTCGGCTTCTTCTTCAATTTCCTGAATAATTTCCATAGCTTCATCGGCATTTTCTGCTATTTCATAAAGGTAAGTATCCCCAAATTCTTTTTTTAATTGGATTTTTAAACTGTTTAAAACAACTGTTTCATCGTCAACACACAAAATTACTGGTTTTCTCATAAACTTTTATCCCTGTGATTTTATGAAAATTGTGGATTTGCCCATAAAATTTTTTCTCCTTAATTACCGTCGGTGGTGGACACTGGTAAGGATACACTAAATGTCGTTTTACCAGGTACACTTTCTACTTGCAGTTTACCTTCATGTTTGTCAATAATTTTCAGAACTATATCCAATCCCAAGCCACTACCTTCCCCAGGAGGTTTAGTGGTAAAGAAAGGCTCGAAAATTCGGGGCATAATTTCTGGGGGAATACCTTTGCCACTGTCGGTAATGCTAACTGAGACTGCATTATTTCGGTACCTGACATCAATTTTTAACACTCCTTTATTATCCATCGCTTGTAAAGCATTGTGAACTAAATTGGTCCAGACTTGATTTAGTTCATCAGGATAGCATAACACATAAGGTAAATTAGTATCATAGTTTCTAATTACTTCTACTCCGTGTTTGATTTGATAATGGTAAAGGGTCAATACTGTTTCTATACCGTCCGTGATCTTAGCGATGACCTTGGTCCCCGATTGGTCATAGCGAGCGTAGCTTTTTAAAGCAAAGACTATTTTCGCCGCCCTATCTATCGCTGTCGCGATATTTTTAGTGCTTTTTTGTACTGTAGCAAATTGATAAGCTGTTTGTAAAATTTGGTGTTTATCGGGAGCTTTAAATAAATCTAAAAAAGGTGCTATATCACTGCCAATACCGATATCCAATAAAGTACAAGCAAGGCTGTCAGCGCTTTCAATTCCTTCGGTTTCTAACTGGCGTTGTACTGCTTTTTTTAATTGACGTTTTTCTTTGCTAGATAATGTATCTTGTTCTTGACTGGATCTGTTTAGGAGAGCAAAGAAATCCTCCAGGCGTTCTAGGGACAGTTGCTGGAAAAATTTTGGTAACTGAGCCAGATTTTCTGCCCAGAATTCGCCGATATTCTGCACAGATGATCGAATTGCACCCAGAGGAGAATTGATTTCGTGAGCAACTCCGGCTATTAGCTGTCCCAAAGCAGCCATTTTTTCGGATTGAACCAGTTCTTTTTGGGTGCGCTTGAGTTCTTGAAGAGTGTTAGCGAGTTCTTCATTTCTTTTTGATAAAACAGACTCCGCTAGTTTGCGATCGCTAATATTGCGGGCTACCCAAATCACCGCATCTTTGGAAAACATAGAAATACAGGCTGTAAACCACAGTTCGCGATCGCCCACTGTGAAGCTGTAGTCGAAATTAAGTGTTTGCTCAGTCTTTAAAACTTGTTGAATTAACATCCACCAATCATCGGGGTTTTCGTCGTCAAAAAAATGTTCTATGGTGAGGCTGACAATATCGCTATCTGCTTCGGCAAACCCCGCCGTATTTGTCGGCAAAACTTCTATATTCCCTTGGCTATCGAGGACGAGTACGATGTCTGTCATCGCTTCAAACACGGCGCGGACTTTATTTTCAGAAAAGTGCAACTTTGCTTCGAGCAATTGGCGATCGTTAATTTCTTGCTGCAATTTTTCGTTGCTCAATGCTAGCTCAGCGGTGCGTTCCAGGACTCGTTGTTCGAGTTCGGCATTGAGACGTCGCACTTCGGCTTCTGCGGCGGCACGCTCTTGTATTTCGGATTTCAATTGATTGTTGGCACTGATTAATTCTAAAGTTCGCTGCTTAATTTGTGCTTCTAAATTTTCATTTAAAAGCCGTAAATCTTCTGCTATTTCTAGGCTTGGGCTCGTTTCTTTTTGCAATTGTTCGTTCACTGCGATCGACTCCTGGTTTTTTTCGGCAACTATGGGCTGCAAAACCTTGACTTTCCCTTGCATTTTTGGTGGATCTAAGGTTGGCTGCAAGGTACTTTGCATCACAAGCCTGGTTAAATATATAGCCACATCTAAAAGAGGTATTTTGCTAGCAATTGTTTTTACAATATCGTTTTTTCTAAACATAGCCAGCAATTGTGGCTGTTGAGCGATTAAAATACAACTGTCTGGGGTCTGAATCATCCTGACCGCCCTATTCAAGAGTGTGTCACGACCCTGCGCTTGCTGTGGGGGGTCGATCGCCTCTTTTGGCAAGTTATGGGTATCAAAATCTGAATGCGAGTTTTGTTGCGGCGCTTTGAGTCTTTGGGCTGCCTTGCCAACTTGCGTTGCAGTCTGCGAATTTTTCGGTCTAACTGTTTGTAGCTTGGACTTTTAGCCGCTCTTCCGTCGCTCATCACTGCAAAGGTTTTAATACCCAGATCGATGCCGATGCTGTGGTTTTTAGCTTCGACAATATCGGAATTAATCTCTACAACAAAGCTCAGGAAATAACGGTTGGCGCAGTCT
>NZ_JBGJZU010000052.1:0-47106 GCF_041354475.1 Microcoleus sp. | reverse complement strand
CCCCATCCCCCCCTTACCAAGGGGGGGCAAAGACCCCCACATCCCCCCCTTACCAAGGGGGGGCGAGGGGGGGTAGCCTTAAACATATTGTTTTGCCCCTAAGCCCGGATTATACGGGTTATGGTGGAGTCAGCTTGATTCCCGAAGCCGTAATTGCTTGCAAACCAACTCTGGATATTGATGCGGCCGCTCATCGGTTTAAATATCGCCCGGATTTCAGTCAGTTGTCGATCGATGAAACTTCCGGCTGCGTAATATTTTCTCGTCCCTGCAACCCTACTGGCAATGTTCTCACCGATGACGAAGTGAAGAAAATTGCAGCGATGGCTAGTGTTTTTGATGTGCCAGTTTTCATTGATTCTGCCTACGGGCCTCCGTTCCCAGCTTTGAATTATACTGAGATGACTCCGATTTTTGGTGAAAATATTATCCACTGCATGAGTTTGTCGAAAGCGGGATTACCGGGAGAAAGAATCGGAATTGCGATCGGAGATGAAAATATTATTCAAGTTTTACAATCTTTTCAGACGAATATGTGCATTCACTCGCCGAGATACGGACAGGCGATCGCGGCGCGGGCGATTAATTCTGGAGCTTTGGCTGATATTGGTGTCAATGTCATCCGCCCTTATTATCAAAGTAAATTTGATGTAGTTGAAACAACCCTAGAACAAGCAATGCCGAAAGATTTGCCCTGGTTTTTGCACCGTGGCGAAGGAGCAATTTTTGCGTGGTTGTGGCTGAAAGATTTGCCAATGACAGATTGGGAATTTTATCAACAATTGAAGCAAGTCGGTGTGATTCTGGTGCCGGGAAGTTCTTTCTTCCCTGGTTTGCGGGAAGATTGGCGGCACAAGCAGGAGTGTTTGCGGATTAGTTTGACTGCGACTAATCAGGAGATTGAAACTGCGATGAAACGTTTGGCTAAAATGGTGGAAAAAGTCTATCAGGTTGACCTCTCCCCGGTCTAAAGACACGGGGATTCTAAACTGTTGCTTAGTGGCAGGATAAATCCCATAGGTGTCAACTTAACTTCAAGCCCAGTCAGAGACTGCTGTTTGACTATTAAGGCCAGATCCCCCCTAGCCCCCCTTAACAAGGGGGGGACAAGAACTTACTCAAAGTCCCCCTTTCCCCAGGGCTGTTTCATTCTGGTGACAAATCATCATTTTGTAGGGGTAGTGGATGGTGCGTGCCTACCCTCCCCATCCACTTAAGTTGACACCAATGGGCAATCCGGTGTCCTCTATCCTGACGGTGCAACCGGAATTGATATTAGTTATGAATTGCTTGTAAAGCTTCTGTTGCTGATGGGTAGCGCTGGGGGAAATCGTACAGTATCATCCGGTCTAAAACCTTAGCAAATTCTGGGCTAACTTGTGCATTTTGCCGCCAGATGAGATTTCCGATATTATCAACTTTGAATTGTTTTGGCTTCATTCCTGTTAAGGCTTGAATGCCGATGATACCGACAGCATAGATGTCGCTGCACAATTTTGGGGAACCGATGGCTTGTTCGGGGGGAATATAATCCTGTTGAGTCCCACCACGGGATTTCGTTTGACCGATGTTTTGCTGCCAATTACTAATTTCTTTGACTGAGCCAAAGTCAATTAAGACCATTTTGCCATCGGATGTACGTCTGATTAAGTTTTGAGGGTGAACGTCGCGGTGAATTATATCTCTTTGGTGAACAAAAACCAGAATTTCTAAGATGGGCGATATCGTAACGTCTTTGTCCTGCCTCGGTTTTGATGGTCTTGATGAGGCCATCTTCTGACCATCGGGCAAGGGTTCTGGGGTTAACTCCCAAAGCGTTAGCTGCTTTTCTTGGTGTGACATACGGCATGGCATTCTCGTGGAAGAATACTTTTGATTTTATCTGAGTTTGTCCGTTATGTCTACTATGTCCGTTGAAGTCGTGTAAACTGCCTTTAGGTCACACGTCTCGCAATAAGGCAATAACTTGATGTTCTTCCCAAGGTTTACCTTCGATCAGTTCTTGAGACAGGGGTTGTCCTTCGATGAATTGATAGACTAAATAAAAATATCCATCTTCTTCAAAACGAGCTAATAATTCCGGGATGCGATCGTGTTGACCTAGGCTATATAAAACTCGCGTTTCTCGATCGAATAAATGGCTGGTTCTGTCAGACTGGCTTTTCAGGCGCTTGACGAGACACAAAGGGCGATCGGGTAAGTTTTCATCTTCAGCGAGATAGGTATCGCTGTACTCGGTACTCACCAAATGTTCGGTGATGCGGTAACGCATCCGCATCAGTTTTTCTAACATCGGCTCGCCCGGTTTAGGGGGTTGTCTACCTTGTTGTGATGCTCTCATGATGCAGTCCCAGAGATTTGCTGCAACTACTCTTTCTTCTTGTCCAATAATTTCTGCTTCTCTCAGTACCTTTGTGAGATCTTTCCATAAATTGTAACCGACGTAGCGACTTAGGTAGCCCACTGTGTAACCGCGGGCGATCGGATCGTTTTGCTGAATTTCTTGGTATGTCCAAGACTGTAAAACACCGCGAATTATCGCTTGCTGCAACCGAGTCAATGATTTTTTGGTTGATTTTTCTACCAAATTGTCCACAAGATTAATGGCTTCTTCTATGGTCATAGCTTTAGCTGTTTAGTGATTTGTAGTCGATACTTGATTTTCTGAAATAGCAATTTTCAATAGATTGGGTATAACTTTTTATATCGATTCCGGTTGTATCGGAATTATTTAACCGCAGAGTACGCAGAGGAAGCAGAGTAGGGGGAGAGAGAGATGAATGGTTCCGAAATCAAGGGATTTGATATTACTTGTCCATCACCAAGTATGGATTGCTTTGCGATCGGACCAATGAAAATCGCTATGTTTAAGTTATACATGATTTAACTTAATTTTGATATTTTGTCCCTTTTTTGAAATATATTTTTACAAATATGAGTTTAATGAGGGGCTGTTAGGAAAAGATTTAAGGAAGAAGGAAGAAAGACCTTCGACACTTATAAACTGATACACTTCGACTACGCTCAGTGTCCAATTCCCAATTACCAATTACCAATTCCCCAATTCCCCATTCCCATTCCCAACTACTTAATCTTATTCACATAGCCCCACAAACTGTAATCTCGACTCAACCAACCCCGGAAAAAAGCCATCTGACTAGGGTCTTCTTGCACCCGTTTGTAGCGATAAATAATCCGTTCATTAATCATTTGCAAAGCGGTATTTCTGTTGTTTGCACTTTTGAGTGCTTCCTTGGTGCGGCTATCAAAAATTCCCGTTTGTGGCAATCCTAACGCTTGTTGAAGAAAGGTAATTGAGTTGTTAATTCCAAAGTTAACCGCCGTGTCAAACATGACGATCGCCAAAGTTGGGTGCATTGTTCCCGAAAGACTCGAATCCCAGTAATATTTATAAATTTCTAGGAGCTCTGCTTCCGACATCTGCGTCACATCTAGGGGTGGCAGCCCCCGACTGTATCGGTAAGCATTATATTCGGTTTGCAGAATCCCTCGATAAGTTCTGCCACCCTTGTCTGCGGGGTGATCGCTGAACCCGCCCTCAAAATATAGGGTAAAGTAAAGGGCTGTTTGAAATATTTTCTGCCGAAAGTTGGCTGTCTGCTGCTGTGCCACCGTCTTTTGGGCAAAGGGCAAGGGAATTGCCAGACTTAACAAAAGTAAGCCCAGTAGGAGGTTTGGTCTCCACTTAATTTTCTGTTGACGCTGTGATCGTTGCTTGTCGTTCATAAATTCCCTGTCCGATCGCCCGTAGTTCCGCTAAAACTGCTACTCTGCAAAATAATATAGATTCAACCTTTAACTTGATAGCACAGATAGGCAGCGAAGATGAATCCCGATTTCCACAATCAGTCTGAAACACCCAAATTGGAAGATGCTGCATCTCTGACAATCCTGGCAGAAAAATATTACTCTCAAGGTAATTTAGCAGAAGCAATTGCCACTTGTCGCCTCGCACTGGAATTACAACCGGATTGGGCTCCAGCTTACGTGACAATGGGCAACGTCCACCAAGCCAACGGGCAACTTGATGAGGCGATGCGGCTGTATTCTGAGGCGATCGCCCTGAATCCAGACTTTGCCGAGGCCTATGCTAATTTGGGGAGTATGCTCTACAAACAAGGGCTGTTTGTAGAGGCGATTGTCAATTACGAAAAGGCGATCGTCCTCAAACCGGATTTAGCACCAGCTTACTGGAATTTGGCACTCACACTCAAGCAGCAAGGGCAATTTGATGCGGCGCTTTCCTACGAGCAAAAAGCTCTCGAACTCAAGCCCGATCTGGCTGAGGTAGATTTTAACTTAGATTTGGGAGATAAATTGGCGGGGGAAGGTAAGCTGGATGAGGCTGTGGCTGCTTGGCAACGGGCGATCGACCTCAAGCCGGATTTACCAGAAGCATACTGTCAAATAGGCATAGTTTTGCGCTATCAAGGCCAATTAAAAGAAGCAATTCCTTATCTGGAAAAAGCCCTAGAAATTAAACCAGATTTTATTCCCGCTCACCAACATTTGTGTGCCATTCTCAGAGATACCAGCGATTTATCTCAGGCGCGGCAAGCTGTTCACAGATACAGTCAAATGTGCGGTGAAAACGATCCAATTATGACCGCAATTTACTTCGTCAGTACCTATCAAGTGTCGGGGCTGAATCAAATTGCTAAAGATAGATTTTTAGAACTAGAATCTTACTTGGAGCAAAACTTAGACCCAGTTAAAGCAGTTGAAATTAAATCGCTGTATGCCAATTTCTTGTTTAGTACGCCCTATTTGCGAGATGATGTGGCAGTCAATTCTCAACTTTACAGAAGAATTGCCCAAAAGTATATCGACCAATGTATCAAACCTAATTTTCCCGAAGTCACTCATTACAGTCTAAAAACAACGGCGAGGGCAGGTAAACTAAAAATCGGGTGTTTGTCCAATCACTTCCGTCGCCATTCTGTGGGTTGGTGCAGTGCTGACATCCTTCGCGAATTGTCGGCGATCGCGAATTTGCATTTGTACGCTTCCGAAAGAATTGTTCCTGATGACCAAACCAAAAAGTTTGAAAGTTTTGGCAAACTAACTTTGCCCAAAAATTTTGCCAACGGAATGTCTAATTCCTCAGAAATTATCGCTCAAATTAGAAGTGATGAATTAGATGTTTTAGTTGATTTAGATTCTCTCAGCGTACCAGTTCATGTTGATATTCTCTACGCCAAACCCGCAGCAGTTTGTGTGTCTTGGTTAGGATTTGATGCGGCTTACATATCACCAGCAAATTATTTTCTTTCTGATTGGCACTCGCACCCAGCAGGTAGGGAAAAATATTATGATGAGCAGCTAATTAGGATGCCTGATTCCTTTGTGGCGTTGTCTGGTTTTCAAAGGTATGGAGTCAATCCAGTGGCCTTGAGAAGGTCGAATCGCATAGGTTTAGACCAGATAGTTTACCTGTGTGTCGCTCCGGGTAGAAAATTTAATTACGAGTTGGTGAAAGCACAGGTAGCTATTCTTAAACAAGTGCCAAATAGTGTCTTGATTCATAAAGCTTTAGGCGATAATGCGGTGTTTCAAGCGGCTTATCACCAGGTTTGCGAAACTGAAGGAGTTAGCAAGCACCGGATTAAGTTTTTGCCACGGGTTGCTACGGAGGAAGAACATAGAATTGTCTATTTGCTGGCCGATGTGTTGTTGGATTCTTATCCTTATAATGGTGGGACTCACACCTTAGAGGCTTTGTGGTTTAATTTGCCTGTGGTTACTCGAATTGGAGAGCAGTTTTTATCCAGAATGGGTTATTCGTTTTTGCAGACTTTGGGAATTACCACTGGGATGGCTTGGTCTTGGGAGGAATATGTGGAATTTGGGGTAAAATTAGGTCAAGATAGTGAATTACGAAACGGGGTGAAATCGCAGTTGGCTAATTCTAAGAAATCCGAAAATTTGTCGCCTTTGTGGAACCCTAAAAAGTTTGCGGGAGATATGTACGCACTGTTTGAAAAACTGTGTTAAATATAGATTTAATCTCAAATATCCAATCTCAAATCTGATGGCTTTACCAACTATTAAGTTTCTGAAACAGCCGACTTCCCAAGATTGGGTACAACAGGCGATCGCCAATTTAGATACTATCTTATTAGACCATTCTCACTGCGAGCGCAAGGCGGCTGGGGTAGCATTGAATTTAATGTTTCGCTACCCGGCTCATGCTAAATTGGTGAGGATGTTAACGGCGATCGCCCGCGAAGAATTAGAGCATTTTGAGCAAGTCAATCAGCACTTGGAAAAACGTAACATTGCTTTGGGCCCCTTGGGGGCTCCTCCCTACGGTGCTGGTTTGTCTAGCCAAATTCGGAAGCAAGAACCGGATCGACTTTTGGATTCTTTGCTGGTTTCTGGTTTAATCGAAGCGCGGAGTCACGAACGGCTGGGACTGCTGGCAGATAGTTGTGTCGATGGAGAATTAGCTAAATTTTACCGGAGTTTGATGGTTTCGGAAGCTCGCCATTATGGTGTATATTGGATTTTGGCAACAACTTATTTCGATCGCTCTGTTGTCGATCGGCGGCTGGACCAATTATCCTTAGTTGAAAGCGAGTTGCTGGCAACTCTTCATCCAGAACCGAGAATTCATAGCTAAATATAGGGTGCATTAAAGTGCTGTAAAACACAAATTTATGGCAATTTTACAGTGGTTTCTAAAGTGACTGAAAAATATGATTTACGAAAACCAATGAAAACCCAATATCATGATTTTTTAATTCGTTCCTGGGAAACACGCGACCGGGCTGATGCTTTTCATGTAATTCGCGATGTCTTATTGGAGTACGGTTTAAGATCCGAGCCTTTCGGAGCCGATCGAGATGTGTATGATGTAGAATTACATTATCATGCCAAAGGTGGAGAATTTTGGGTGGTTGAACGGGAAGGAGAAATCCTAGGAACGGCGGCATACTATCCCATTGAACGAGGCAATAATGCTGTGGAAATTCGCAAAATGTATATTTTGCCGGCAGCTAGGGGACAGGGTTTAGGAAAGTTTTTACTGCAACAATTGGAAAGTAAAATTGCTAGTTGTGGCTTTGATGAAATCTGGGTCGAAACTGCTAGCGTTCTCAAGGAAGCTGTTAATATGTATGAAAAAAACGGATATCAACCGACAACTGGTGTAGAGACGCAAAGGTGCGATCGGGTTTACAAAAAAGTAATCAAACCAGAAATAAAGGAATAAAAAAATCAGGCCTAGGCAACTCCGGCCACAAATCGGAATTATTAAACTCTCTCTTCTCTTCCTTCGCGCCTTCGCGGTTAATATCAATTCCAGTTGTATCGGAATGATTAAACCACAGAGAACACAGAGGACACAGAGAAAGAGAAGAGAGAAATAATAATTCCGATGTCAACGGATTTGATATAAATCATTCCAATACAACATAAATTAATATCAAGAGTGTTCTAGAAAGGCTCAATCATGACCATGCAACCACAATTTATATCGCTGCTTAATCTTTTTTTTGTCGCAGAGGAATCTCGATCGCAAATTCGCAACCTTCTCCCAATACAGAATTGCAAAAAAGCTCGCCACCGTGTTTTTCGGCGATAATTGACATGGAAATTGCTAAACCTAAACCAGTTCCCTTACCCACTGGTTTAGTGGTAAAAAATGGATCGAATAAGTGCTTCTTCACATCTTCGCTGATACCTGGTCCATTATCCCTAATCCGAATCGCCACGCAGTTATTTTCGGTTACTTCTGTGCGAATCGTAATTTCGAGATTTTTGGCTGTATTTGCCCGATTTCTGACCTCCGCAGCGGATTTTTCCACCTCCATTTCTATGGCATCGATGGCATTACTCAACAAATTCATAAATACTTGATTTAACTGACCAGGATAGCACTCTATTTTGGGTAAATCTCCGTATTGTTTAATCACATTAATAGGAGGGCGATCGGGTTTATTTTTGATGCGGTTTTGCAAAATCATCAGCGTGCTTTCTATCCCTTCGTGAATGTCCACTTTTTTCATTTCGGCTTCGTCAAGTCGGGAGAAAGTACGCAAACTTAAAACTATATCCCGAATGCGATCGGCTCCTAGTTTCATGGATGAGATGATTTTTGGGAAATCTTCAAGAATATAATCAAGTTCGATGGTTTCTATTTCATCTAAAATTGTTGCGGTAGGCTCCGGGTATTCCTGCTGATAAATTTGGATTAGTTTCAGCAGGCTTTGAGTGTATTCGCTGGCGTAAGTAAGATTACCGTAGATGAAATTTACGGGGTTGTTAATTTCGTGGGCGACACCAGCCACTAACTGTCCCAAACTCGACATTTTTTCACTCTGAATTAACTGAGATTGGGTGCGCTGGAGTTGGTGCAAAGTTTCTTCTAACTGTACAGCTTGGGCTTGAGCTAATTTGGCCGCAGTGCGGGTTTGGGTGTAAAGTTCGGCATGATCGATGGCGATCGCAATTTGAGCAGCCACTCCTTGCATCAGTTCCACTTCAGAATCGTTCCACTGTCGCATTTCCCCAGCTTGATAGCAGCCAATGGCCCCAATATCGCCGGCAGTAGTTTGAATTGGCAGCACTAGCATGGAAACGACTCCAAATGTTTGATGAATTTCGCCTATTTCTCGATTTGGTAAACTGCTAATATTATTAATTTGCAAAGTTTTCATCTGCCCCATATGCTGGGCTATAATACTAGAATTTTCGTCTACAAAACAGGCACCCAAAAAGCTGAGTAATGCCGGATTTTTGGCTTCGCAAGTTACTTCCCAAACTGCTGAATTATCATGGGAGCGATACCAAGCAAAAATGCACCAATCTAGCTGCATGAGATGGCGAATTTCTGCTACAGAAGTTTCTAAAATAGTCTCTAATTCTAAAGAATTGCGAATTTGGCTAGCAATTTGGTTTAGCAGTTGTTCGCGTCGAGCTTGCTGTCGGAGTGTTTGTTCCGATCGCAGTAAGACTTCTTCGGCAAATTTGCGATCGCTCAAATCTTGGACTACTGCTTGGATCATTGTTTCATTGCCGACTTGGATGATTGTCAGCACGACTTCTGCCGGAAAATCCGTACCGTCGAAACGCTGGTGAAGCCAATCAAAACGGTTATGGCGGCGTTCAAAGGCGATGGCTATCATTTCATTAGCCTCACTCAAAGATGCTTTGCCACTAGGTTGGAAAGGTGGCGAAAATTGACCAGGATTCTTACCTACAAACTGCTCTTTGCCCGTGCCTCCAAATAGTTCTAGGGTGGCATTATTGACATCACGAATCCCATTTTCATCTAACATTAAAACAGCCAAACTGGTTAATTCGTAAAGCGAGCGAAATTTAGCTTCCGACTGCTGCAATGCTGCTTCTGCTTTTTTGCGATCGGTAATGTCGGCAATCATCGCCAAAGCACCGATATAGTTTCCCTGTTGATCTAGCATGGGATTACTAGAAACTATCGCCCACAAATCACTGCCATCTCGGCGACGGAACTTGAAATCATGTTGTTCGCGGATGCCTTGACGACGGCGATCTAGATTTGCTTGAGAGATGGCAATACCTTCTTCATCCATGAAATTAAATAACGGCTGTTGCATCATTTCATCGGTGGTGCAGCCAAGCATATCAGCCATTTTTTGGTTCACAAAAGTAGTCTTACTCTCGGCATCAATCATCCAAATGCCTTCGTCGGCTGTCTCTACAATGCACCTATATTTTTCCTCGCTTTGCCGGAGTGCTTCCTCGGCTAATTGACTGTCAGTAATGTTTTGAGTCATCAGCAATCCGCCGGTGATTTCTTGCCGTTCATTTCTGACTGGCAAAGTATAGGCTAGGTAAGTGTGATCGTTATAATTAAATTCAGTTACCACGGTTTCTCCACCTAGTGCAGCCCGATAATTGGGTTCCACAGCAGCGCAGAATTCTGGAGGAAATATTTCCCAAATTGTCTTGCCTTCCATCAACTCTTTAGAAAGACCAACTGCTGCTAATTCTTTCCCTTCTACAAGGGTATAACGCAATTCTGTATCAAATAGCATCACCGCACCGTTAGGAAAATTGCTTGCCATAGTGCGGTAGAGTTGTTCGCTTTGTCGTAGGGCTTCTTCTGCTTGTTTGCGAGCGGTAATTTCAATAACTACTGCGCCAATGCCGATCGCCTCGCCACCTGCATCTAGTAGGGGAAAGTAAGAGGCGACGATGTGTGCCATTACTCCGGGCTGTCTCACTTTTTCCGCGCTGAGTTCGATATTGAGTACGGGTTCTTTTGTCCGCAAAATTTTCTGGTATAAAGGCTCGACGATGGGAGCGAGATCTGGTATGATTTCCTGCACAGTCTTGCCGATGTGGTCGGCTGGGCTGGCATCATTCATTTCTGCTAACATTTTATTGATTTGTACGAATCGCAGTTCATCGTCCAAAATGCAAAGTCCGGCCGGCGCATCCTTGAAAAAAGCATCAAATCGTGCTTGTCGCACGGCTAATTCTTGTTCTAAAGCTTTGCGATCGCTAATATCTGTTAAATAGCCAATCATCCCTATAACTTCTCCCATGGTGTCTTGCAATAGCGAAAGCACGAGGTGAGAATAAAAAATTTCTCCTGATTTACGACGTGTTATAACTTCCGTTTGATACTCACCTTTTTTTTGTAACACGCCGATCACTTTTTTTAACAAAATCTGGTGTTGTTCGGGCGGGTAAATGAGAGAAATATGCTTTCCTAATACTTCACTTTCTTGATAGCCGTATAACCTTTGGGATGCTTGATTCCAACTGGTGATGAGACCATCCATATTTGTACAAATCACCGCTTCTCGAATTTGGTCGATAATTTGACTGTGGTGACGCAACTTTGCTTGAGTTTGTTCAAGTTCGGCGATGGTTTGTTGGAGTTGTTCCTGAGTTTTTGCCAGTTCCGTAGTTCGCTGAGCTAGTAAGTTTTCTCGATTGAAATTGCTTGGCTGCGACAAAGATGCCGAGAGTAAGATACTGTTTTGAACCCCCTCGTTGCCAATTTTTTCAGCAGTCAGCCACAGCCCAGGCTCTCCCTCTATTTCCACTGTCCACTGGGAAACGCGCACAGGTACGAGATGACCGTCTTTGTGTTGGTATGCTGCTGCACAGTGGTCTGTGCAGTTATGCTGGAGCTGATTTTCTGGCTCTTTTTTGTCTTGGGCTGTACATTCTGTGTGCAAAACTGCCCAGTAGTTGAGGGTGAGAGTTGTTTCAACTGTGTGGCCGATAATTGCTGCAAAGGCTGGATTTACGTCCAAAAAAGTCCCGTCCATCCGACACAAGGCAAGCCCCATGGGACTGATTTCTAATAATTTGCGGTGGCAGGGATCGCTCCGGTCTTCTCCTAGCTGGCTTGGCATCTGACCTGTGTGGGAGGGGCTAACTAATTATAATCTACTTTTATATTTTTTTTATCTTGTGATTTTTATCACTATTTCAGCAGTCAGTAGTTATTGGTTGTTTGTTATTGGTTGTTTGTTATTGGTTGTTTGTTATTGGTTGTTTGTTATTGGTTGTTTGTTATTGGTTATTGGTTAGATCAATTCCGGTTGTATCGGAATGATTTAACCGCGAAGGCGCGAAGTGCGCGAAGCAAGAGAAGAGAGAGTTTAATACAGGACGATGAAGAGAGGATTTTATATTATTGGTTGTTGGTTATTGGTTGTTGGTTGTTAGTTATTGGCGATGCCGTGTCTTTCGACTCTGCCAATAACTAATAACCAATCACTAGGTCTAATTAATCGCGGGCTATGCCTTCGGCTCGCGCTGCCAACTGCACTGCACTAGCGACAGCAGTGGCAACTCGCTCGTCAAATACAGAGGGTATAATGTATTCTTTGTTCAGCTTGGAAGGGCTGACTAAAGAGGCGATCGCATAAGCTGCTTCCAAATACATATTGGTGGTAATCGTGGCAGCTTTGCAGTCCAAAGCACCTCGGAATATGCCCGGAAATGCCAAAACATTGTTAATTTGATTCGGGTAATCGCTACGCCCAGTTGCCACGATCGCCACATCATCCATGATTAGTTCTGGCTGAATTTCGGGAATCGGATTTGCCATGGCAAACACAATCGGATTCTCGGCCATGGAACGCACCATGGAGCGGGTCAGAACTCCGGGGGCGCTGACTCCTAAAAACACATCGGCACCGGCGATCGCATCTTCCAAGGTCCCGCCCGAAGCCACGGCAAACTCTAGTTTTTCTGGGTTCATGTCTGTACGGTCTTTGGAGAGGACACCTTTGGAGTCGCACATGATGATGTTTTCGGCACCTGCTTTGCGTAACAAGCGGGCGATCGCCACTCCAGCGGCACCGGCTCCGTTAATCACAATGCACACTTCGGACATCGATTTTTGTACTAATTTTAGGCTATTAATTAAGGCGGCCAAACTCACAATAGCAGTGCCATGTTGGTCGTCATGAAAAATCGGGATATCTAGAGTTTCCCGCAATCTTGCTTCGATTTCAAAACAGCGAGGTGAGGAAATATCTTCGAGGTTAACGCCGCCAAATACAGGGGCGATATTCTGGACTGTCCGAATAATTTCCTCAGTATCTTGGGTATTCAAGCAGATAGGAAAGGCATCAATTCCCGCAAATTCTTTAAATAGCATGGCTTTGCCTTCCATGACTGGCAGTGCAGCGGCCGGACCGAGGTTTCCCAGTCCCAAAACGGCGCTACCATCGGTAACAATCGCCACAGTATTTTGTTTGATTGTCAGGTTGTAAACTTGCTGGGGGTCCTTGGCGATCGCCATACAGATGCGGCCAACTCCAGGGGTGTATGCCATTGCCAAATCGGACTGGCGTTTGAGGGAAATTTTGCTTTCAACTCGGATTTTGCCACCGCGGTGCAAGTTGAAGGTGCGATCGTATACATCGAGCACTTTGATATTGGGCAGTGCTTTCACTGCTTGCACTATTTCTTCGCTGTGTTCGGTGCTCGAAGCATCGACAGTGATATCGCGAGTTGTAGTGGCGCGGGTTTGCTCGATTAAGTCAATTTGGCCAAAGTTGCCGCCAACAGAGCCGATCGCGCTGGTGACGCCGGCCAGCATTCCCGGCTGGTTTGGCAGAGAAACGCGAATTGTCAAACTAAAGCTAGGATTCGGTGTCAGTTTTACGCTCATGGCTGAATTAAAGATTTGAGATTTCAGAATTTCGATCTTAGATGGAATTACTAACTTTATCTCAAAAATTTAATAATTTAAACTTCAAACATAAATTTTTAATCTCTGTTTGCTGGTGGCGATCGGGTTTTCCCTAAATAGCTATAAATTCCTGTTGCTGTCTTTTGATGCGAGACGCTTGGGGAATTTATGCCGCTTTTTGATAGCCAAAGTAGCGAACCAGGAAACACAAAGATTTGAAGAACGAATAAAATCAATGACTAGATCGATGCCAAAATTTCCTAACTGTGGAGAAGCTTGCTATAGATGCACCGCTGTTGGAGACGGCAGGTAATATTCAGATCAACTGACAAGCTGGCATTTTATTGATAACAGTTGCTGCGCCGCCGAGCGCGACCTTTGATAACGATCGAATTACCTGCACGTTTGGGCTTTGAAGAGAAATGCAATACAGCTTAAGTGCTGGTTGCTAATTGTAGATTTTAGCGATCGGCTGTTTCACAGTCACACAAAATAGAAAAGAATTTACAAGCTAGACAATCAGTGGGAACTTTTTCTAAGTTTTGTCGATCGACAGTTTCTAGGGCTGCACTGTCGGCGGGCTTGACGCAGAGAGCAACTTGTCCGACTCCAGCCATAAGTTCGGCAACCCGATCTAAAATACTTTCCATTTTGTTAATCAGTTGCTCGGCTGCTTCCAGCGTCGGCGCGATAATCAAAAAGGTTTTGACTCCTTCGGGACTGGGTGCAAAGCCGAGGGTACACTCTCGTAATAATGCTTGAGTTGAGAGACTCAAAGGGTCATCGAAGCGATCGATTACAGCTTGATAAAAGGCTTGAGTCAGAGAACGATCGCCAAAAATAGGTTGAGATAACATGGCAACTTCCTTTGGTAGGATCTTTAGGAGGATTGAAAAAATTTTAACATACCTTAATTTAATCGATTTAATTAAATTTGAGCGCGATCGAGATCATCAACTAAATGTGATTTTTGAGGATTTGTGTAGCGTTCGCAACTGTGATAAAATCAGTTATGTGTTATCGCGGCGAATAATTGACATCCCCAGACTAACGCGCCAGAAAAGTAAAAATATTCCTAATTTTGGCTCTACTTATACAGTATGTTCTCAACCACATCCCAGTTAAAAGCAAGATTTGACAAAGCATTCACCACAGCATTCGGGGAAAATCTAGCAGGTACCGATCCGATGTTGACCGCAGCAAGCAATCCCAACTTTGGGGATTTTCAGTGCAATGCGGCGATGAGTTTGGGGAAAAAGTTAGGAAAGCCACCACGGGCGATCGCCCAAACCATCATCGAAAACCTCGACATCGCCGACATCTGCGAAGCCCCAGAAATTGCAGGCCCTGGTTTTATCAATTTAAAACTCAAACCGGCTTATTTGGAAGCGCAAGTTAGGGCGATGGCGATCGACCCCCGTTTGGGAATCGCACCCACAGAAACACCTCAAAAAGTGGCGATCGACTTTTCCAGCCCCAACATCGCCAAAGAAATGCACGTCGGGCACCTGCGATCGACTATTATCGGAGATGCGATCGCCCGCATCCTCGAATTTCTCGGCCACGACGTCATCAGAATCAACCACATCGGCGACTGGGGCACCCAATTCGGAATGCTCATCGCCTATTTGCGCGAAGTACACCCCGAAGCATTAACAACTGCTGACTCCCTAGATTTAGGCGATTTAGTCGCATTTTACCGCCAAGCAAAACAGCGATTTGATGCAGACGAAACCTTCAAAGAAACCGCCAGACAAGAAGTAGTAAAACTGCAATCCGGTGCCGAAGATACCCGTCGCGCTTGGAAATTGCTATGCGATCAATCCCGCCGCGAATTTCAAGTAATCTACAACTTACTCGACATCAAATTAACCGAACGTGGCGAATCGTTTTACAATCCATTATTACCCGCAGTAGTCGAGGATTTAACCAGTCTCGGTTTGCTAGTAGAAAGTGACGGTGCAAAATGCGTTTTTGTAGACGGTTTCACCAATAAAGAAGGCGAACCATTGCCGCTAATTGTCCAAAAAACCGACGGTGGCTACAACTACGCCACCACCGATTTAGCAGCAATCCGCTACCGCATCGAAGAAGACGGCGCAAAACGGATAATTTATGTCACCGATTCAGGACAAGCCAACCATTTTGCCCAAGTATTTGCAGTAGCCAGAAAAGCCAATTGGATTCCCGAAGATGTGGAGATTGTCCATGTTCCCTTCGGTTTGGTATGCGGAGAGGATGGCAAAAGACTCAAAACTCGTTCTGGGGATGCAGTGCGGTTGCAGGATTTGCTCGATGAGGCGATCGTGCGAACCCGCGCAGATTTGGAAACAAGATTAGCAGCAGAAGAAAGACAGGAAACAGAAGAGTTTATAGCTAACGTCTCTCATGTAGTTGGTTTGAGTGCGGTTAAGTATGCCGACTTAAGTCAAAACCGGGCAAGTAACTATGTCTTTAGTTACGACAAAATGCTGGCTTTGCAAGGAAACACGGCTCCATATATGCTCTATGCTTACGTGCGCGTGCAGGGAATTCGTCGCAAAGGAGGAATTGATTTTGATAATTTAGATGCTGGTGCAAAAGTGATTTTAGAGTCTGATGCGGAGTTGGTATTAGCCAAGCATCTATTGCAATTAAATGAAGTTCTCAGTTCTGTGGATGGGGATTTATTGCCGAATCGAATTTGTCAATATTTGTTTGAATTGAGTCAAAAGTTCAATCAATTTTTTGAGCAATGTCCGGTGTTGAAAGCTGAGGAACCGTTGAGGAGTTCGCGGTTAGTTTTGTGCGATTTGACGGCGCGGACTTTGCAGTTAGGCTTAGGATTGTTGGGGATTCAGGTATTGGAGAGGATGTGATGCTTTAACTATTGTGAAACAGGCAAGATTCCTGGCGATGTAGGGGCGGGTTCGCTAACAATAATTGCCTGAAACCAACCATCTCAAAAACCCGCCCCGGCCTGATTACTAGAAAAAACGTTCATAATCATCGTGGTTCCCAATCCAAAACCATGTCACGGTATCTCCTTGTAAAATGCCCACTGATCGATGGCTCCGCGTGATTCTCACAGACCAGATATTTTCTTCTTGGTTGATACACTTAAAGTGCAAAGATGGATAAAAGGGATTTTCAAGCCACAAACGATAAGCTTTTCTAGCTTGCTCTTTTACTCTACTGTCAAGAGAATTGTAGTTTTCCCAAAAGGAAGGAAGGGTGGCAGATTTCATAGCTCATTCAGTTTCATTTCCTGTGCCTTTCCTTCAGCAATTTCTTGTTTTGCGCGTTGGGCAGCAGCCACAAGTTGCGGTTGCGTCTTTTGAAAAGATTCGTCCCATTGAAGCTCATCTTTTAAGTCTGCGATATACTCTTTCAAGTATTCTGCTACTTGCTGCTGTAAATTTTCTGGCAGAGACTCCATCATCTCGATCACTGCATCAATTCCTTCCCACAGTTCAGAAAGCGGTACAGTCTCTCCTGTCATTGCTTCGTGCCATCCTTGACGAAAACAGTCTTCGGCTGACTTCAGCGGTTCCTCAGCAAGAACGATAATGCGGACTCTGCGATCGGCAAATTTTGCCGCTTGGGCGAGAATTTCTTCCCACGTTCCCTCTAGTTCTAACACTTGTGCTGTCATTTTTTTGATGGAATTGTGACTAAGTTTATTTTAGCATAGAAAGAAGTGCGATCGAGTACAATGACAGTAGCTTAAGGAATTATGGAGAAGAATTTAGAATTACTTTAATACCTTTTTCCAATCTCTT
Source organism: Microcoleus sp. (assembly GCF_041354475.1). NCBI lineage: Bacteria > Bacillati > Cyanobacteriota > Cyanophyceae > Oscillatoriales > Microcoleaceae > Microcoleus > Microcoleus sp. The sequence goes on along the minus strand of NZ_JBGJZU010000052.1, from coordinate 30,177 downwards.
AATTTCCGTCCATTGCGAATCAATCCAGGCTCTTTCAGCCTGACGTTGTGCAGGTGTTTCTTGCTGATATCTATCTTGCTTTTCCAGAAATTCATTGTAAAATCTCAGGGCTTTAACTAAAGCTCTACTTCCATGGTATAATCTGTCATCAAAGATTGAATTGATGAAATTATCAATCGCGGTTGAAACCTGCTTTTTAAAATTTACAACCTCTTCCCAAAAAAGATCGCCTAAACTGTGGCTAATCTTTACTGGTATTTTCAAGGAATGGAGTGAAGTAGCCGAAATTAGGAGACGGCAGTGCCGTGTCCCTACAATATTTTGGGTAGGGACACGGCATTGCCCATTAGTGTCAACTTAACGTCAAACCCAGTCAGAGACTGTTGTTTGACTATTAAGCCTAGATCCCCCCTAGCCCCCCTTAAGAAGGGGGGGACAGGAGTCTTCTCAAAGTCCCCCTTCTTAAGGGGGATTTAGGGGGATCTGGACTAGGATATAAACGAGATTTTTCAAGGCTTTCAGGCTTAAGTTGACACTAATGGGCATTGCCGTCTCCTCTATATCATTCCGGTTCAACCGGAATTGATATTACTCAACTCTTCATTTCAAATAAGGTGTTTTGTTAACAACCAAAGTTCTCTAGAATGTGTTTAAACATTGTTACGACAATTTGGCGATCGTTATCTCTGACAAATATATCGTAATTGGGACTTGAATTAATCTCAATTAACCAGTAATCGCCATTTTGGTCGATCGCAATATCAAAGCCACCATAAGTAACATTAATTTCCGCAAACACTGGCTGCACAAAGCTTTCAATCTCTGAGATAATCTTGGAATCATTGATATGCTTAGCTGTGGCTCCCTCCCAGTGCAGCGGGCTTAAATTACCCATGAATTTAGCACCTGATTTATCTTTTTCATACAGCAAAACTAGCTTTTTATTGAAAAATACCGCCCGATATTCATGGCGGATATCGATATATTCTTGAGCTAGGCAAATGTAGTCATAATCTTTGCTATTGACATTAAATACTGTTTCAATAGCTGCTTGAATTTGCTCCGGGGTTTCACACAGGAACACATTGTTTCCAGCGGAACCTCGATTTCTTTTGATAATCAGGGGCAATGAAAATAATTTACTCACCTCTGTGGCAATTTCTTGACATTTTTGAATTTTCAAATATTCTCGATATTTTGACTCGCAAAAAGGAGATAAAAAACCCATTGTTTTTGGGGTTTTAATTTTACCATTCAACAGTTGATAGGTATATTCTTTATCTTTAAATATTTGGACTATGGGTGCGCTATTAAACGGTGTAATATAATTTACAAAGTAATAGTATTGACCAGAATGTTGAATTCTGATTAAGTTTTGGTTGGGGGCAAGAATTTCATAATTGATATTTAACTGTTGACAAGCTTCAAGCACCAGACTGATATTAGTTAGCATAATGTTAAGTGGAAGGAAAAAACTATTCTCAATGCCCGATGCCCAATGCCCAATGCCCAATATCCTACAATGAGATTAGCCCGATCGCACAATCTGATCCCTACACACCCGAAAATCGATCGCACTGGGGGGAAAATAGCCCTGAGTCTGGGCAGGATTCCGAAAATAGCCAAAAGTTAAGAGTAGAATAGTCCAAGAGCCGATCGCTCGATCGTAGTCTACAGCGAAATATGACCCCACCGCAGCCGCCCCACAAACCTCGAACCGTCTTGGGTGCTATTACTCAAGCAGTCCAGACTATCGCCAAGGTTAATTTTAACCAGCTAGTGCTGAAACCGAATGCCAAAGTCCCCGAACTATGGGTGCAGGATGCCGGTGCTACCAAGGCCGAGGTTTATCCGCTATTGGGCGATCGATATCTTTTAGGTCGATCGTCCAAATCCTCTGATATTGTCATTCGCAATGCCGTAGTCAGCCACCTACATTTATCCCTATCACGGGATACGACGCGCCGCACTCCTTTTGTCATCAAAGACGAAGGTTCTACCAACGGAATTTACCGCGGCAAAAGGCGAATTCAAAGTATGTCCCTGCGTCACGGCGATGTATTTACTTTAGGGCCACCAGAACTCGCCGCTGCTGTCAGAATTCAGTACATAGATCCGCCACCTTTGTATTCAGAAATTTTGCGCTACAGCTTTTATGGAATCAGCGGAGTCACGGCTTTAATCGGGATGGCGATCGGCATTGAATCGACCAAATTTCAAGTACGTCCTCTGCCGAGAAGTGTCAACGGGCCAGTGATTGTGTACGCCCGTGATGGTCAAACTCCCCTGCGTCCTCCTCAAAATAATGCTCACTTAGAATTAAAGAAATTACCCGATTTTTCTCCTTATTTAGCCAAGGCAGTCATGGCTTCAGAAGACAGTCGCTACTACTGGCATTTAGGAGTAGATCCCATCGGCGTTTTGCGTGCACTTTTAACCAATTTTCGTGGAGGAGGAATTCGCGAAGGAGGCAGCACTCTGACACAGCAATTAGCTAGGAGTTTGTTTCGAGATTATGTGGGGACTCAAGATTCCGCGGGGCGCAAATTTCGAGAAGCAGTAGTTGCATTAAAGTTAGAAAGTTATTACAGTAAAGACGAGCTATTGCTGACTTATTTGAACCGGGTGTTTTTGGGAATTGACCTTTACGGTTTTGAGGACGCATCTCGGTTTTATTTTGGCAAATCTGCCAAGGATTTGAGTTTGTCAGAAGCGGCAACTTTAGCGGGAATTTTGCCTGCTCCCAATAGTTTTAACCCGATTCAAAATTATCAGTTGGCGGTGCAGTATCGCGATCGGGTAATCGAACGGATGCGGGCGATGGGGACAATTTCTCAGGAAGAAGCCGATCGCGCGAGGCGATCGCGAATTGAGATCAACCCGAAAGCGCGCGAATTTTTGCAAAGTACGATCGCTCCTTATTTCTACAGTTATGTATTTGACGAATTAGAATTTTTACTGGGGGAACAGTTAGCCAGAGAAGGTAATTTTATTGTAGAAACTGGCTTAAATCCCAGCCTGCAAAAACTAGCAGAAAGTTCACTCAGAAATACGGTTGAAAATTCGGGAGCAAGGGCTGGTTTTTCTGAAGGAGCCGTGGTAACACTCAACACAAAAACTGGGGAAGTCCTAGCTTTAGTTGGCGGTGTAAATTACCTGCAAAGCCAGTTTAACCGAGCTACTCAAGCATTGAGACAACCCGGTTCTACCTTTAAGATTTTCACCTATGCAGCCGCCCTAGAACGGGGAATTTCCGCCAATAAAGGTTACTCCTGCGAACCCCTTTCTTGGGGCGGACAAAGTTACAGTGGCTGCGAAAGAACTAGCGGTAGTGCAGATATGTATCGGGGTTTAGCACAGTCAGAAAACGCCATTGCTTTGCGAGTAGCCCAAGATGTTGGTTTAGATAATGTAGTGCGAATGGCCAAGCGTTTAGGAATCACTTCTCCCTTGCGTTCAACCCCTGGATTAGTATTAGGTGAAAGTGAAGTTAACGTATTGCAATTAACCGGGGCTTTTGGGGTTTTAGCCAATCGGGGCTTGGGCAATCGCCCCCATGTAATCAAGCGAATTATTGATAGCAGCGATTGCGAAGATAGAAAAAACTTTAAGAATTGTCGCGTGGTTTATGACTATCAAAAAGATGGAGTAGCTAATCAGCAATTAGTTTCGGAAGTCGTAGCAGATACCATGACAGATATGCTGCAAGGAGTGGTGCGGGGAGGTACCGGTAGCAGTGCGGCTTTGGGCTTGGGAGAAGCGGGCAAAACTGGCACGACTAATGATAACAAAGATTTGTGGTTTGTCGGTTATATTCCGAGTGAGCAACTGGTGACTGGAGTTTGGTTGGGAAATGATGATAATTCTCCCACTCAGGGAGGTAGTCGAGATGCGGCTCAATTGTGGGGGGATTATATGCGACAGGTGGCGCGTTAATTCATCAGGAAATATCAACGCCAGATTTGCTATAATTGATACGATCGGTAATTCTCAAAACTTATGATCCAAGTTTCACCCAAGCTCGTAAACTTCGAGGAATTTGTGGAGTGGCTACCTGAAAATTCGACGGTACGCTACGAATTGCATAACGGAGATATTGTGGAGATGGCACAACCAGTAGGCGAACACGAGGAAGTTACAGGCTTTCTGACAATCAAAATTTCCGCTCTAATTGATCGTCTGGGATTGCCATACAGTATCCCGAACAAAGTGATAGTTAGACCCCCTGAAAAAGATTCGGGTTATTTCCCTGATGTGTTGGTGCTGAATCGTGCAAATCTGGCCAACGAAACATTATGGCAAAAACAATCTGTCCTGAGTTTGGGTGCATCCATACCTTTGGTAATTGAGGTTGTGTCAACCAATTGGCGCGATGATTACTATTTAAAATATGCTGATTATGAGGAGATGGGTATTCCTGAATATTGGATTGTGGATTATGCTGCGTTGGGTGGACGCAATTTTATTGGCAATCCGAAACAACCGACGATTTCTGTGTGTAATTTGGTTGATGGTGAATATCAAGTTCTCAAGTTTAGAGATAATGACAGAATTTTATCGCAAGCTTTTCCCGATTTGAACTTGACTGCAAATCAGATTTTTCAAGCTGGTTTAGTGTAAATTTGGATTTTTTTTACCGCAGAGGGCGCAGAGGGCGCAGAGTAAGATAAGAGAGGGATGACTCAATCCGATCTCTGTCAATTTGAGATCGGAATATTGATATATGAATCACAACAATCCGCGATAACGGATAAATACTAACATTACTGCCCAGGAACCCAAGGCGACTTTGAGTGCAACTATGATATTGAGTAAGGGGAGAATGCCGCCGCTTAAAAGCGTGCCTAATTCTCCGTGGGGTAACTCATATCCAGACAGAGTGATTACTGAGAGTACAATAAAAACCAGTACGGAAACTTTCTCCCAAGTCGCGGCGTGCCACTTTTTGTATATGTCTTGCATCGCCTGGGGTGATGAGGTAATGGCGATGAGTCCGATCGCGGTTCCGCCCGCTACACCGGCTGCAAAACCACCGCCGGGACTTAAGTGCCCGCGAATTGCTAATTCTACACCCACCAATGCCGCAATTGTTGCTCCCAATCGTGCCAAAATAATCGATGGTCGATCGGTAAATTGATAAATCGCGCAGGACGGCTTTTCATTGGCGAGTAGATAACTTGCGCCCAAAATGGCGATCGTAAATACTACGACTTCAAAAATGGTATCATACAATCGGTTTCGCAAAATGATACCCGAAACCGCATTGGATACTCCACTATCTTGGACAACCAATTCGACGATAGAACTTTGCTGCGATGATAATAAGTCGGCTGTTGGATTAGCAATAAGCAGCATTTTCACAAACAGCGCTATTCCAGCTACAATGTAAACCCATTTCATCAATGCTTCTCCTCTACGTCTGGTGTATTTACATAGGTTAGGGTTGTCCCCGGTGATGCAAGTTCCGTTTGCATGATGTCATAGACGCGCCGAACTCTAATTACGGTGTTATAAGGTTGCACTTCGCCACTTTGTTCTAGTTGTTCTTGTGGGGAACAAACAGCATGAACTTCTTTTTCCATCAGCGCCCGCTCTAATGCTTGTGGAGTCGCATAGGGAACCAATTCCAGACGCATATGGCGTTTCTTGAAAACTGCACGAATGTCATCTATCACTTGCTGAAAATGACCTGTTTTTTTGTCATCTGAGACAGCATCATTCTCTATCCCACCTTCGATGACACCCAGACGCAGCACCAGGGATGAACGCACCGTCACTGCATAAAGTGTAATCGCGAGTAGAGTGCCCATCAAGGCTTCGGTCAAGCCGACATCCCCCGCGCCTAAAATTGTATACACCAAGGCTGCGATCGCCCCCAATACACCTCGCAGCAGCAATGCGTGGTATGGATTGACCTGAAACACCAGCATACCAGCAGCTAACGGGAGCAGAGCGACGAGGACATAAATATAGCTGTTATCGTTCATAGTTACTCCCTGCATTGGAACAATAGGCTAATACATATCCCAGCATTGTATTCCATATTGCTAAGCAAATGAGGGCAAGAATTAACAGAGGCCATTTACTGGGTATTTTCAGTAACAATCCAACAACAATCAACATCGAGCCAAGGGTATCTGCTACCGAAAGACTGTGAAGTTTATATAAAACCGATCGCTTCCCCAGCAGATAAGAAGTACCCCAAAACCAGAAGAAAATTCCTATACCGATGCAGGTATAACTCAAAACATCTATTACAATCATGCGTCACTAATACGTTTAATTATTTGTGCCAACAACATCAATCCAGCATTACCAACACTGAGGATAATCGCCGCTACCACACCGATCATCCAATCATCGCGCCAGACAGATATAACCAGAGCAATGATTGCCGCCTTAGTTGAAATACTAGCAAAAGCCAACATTGTCTGCCAGATATCATCATCTTTCCATACCTCATACATGGGAATGAGCAGAGCCAAAATCATCAAAATCAAAATCAAGTTGTTCAAGTTCTGCAATTATCTACCCTCCTAACTTAGCTCCATAAAAACTAGAAATTTCCCTCTTCTCTTCCTCTGCGCCCTCTGCGCCCTCTGCGGTAAAAAAAATCCTCAAAAAACATCAGCTAATTACTAGAAGTCCGTCGCACCCGGTGCACTTCGTAAAAACCCTCTTCGTGGTAATTCACAACAATTGTTTTCGGCGTAAAAGTAATCAAAAACACATCAAGGAAGATTAACAAGGGCGATCGATGATTTGGTACTTTCTCCATAATCACATCTTCATGTCTGTGGGGACGGAAGATGAGTTCAAAGGCTTCTATATAAGCTATGGGAATCGCCATCAAGATTTTACCAAATACATCAAACCACTCCTTTAAAGGTTCTGGGGGTGCGTAGCTGCGAGGTAATAGAAAAGCTATGACAATACCGATCGCAATATTTGCCAAACTAAAATCCGCAGTCAGTAAAAACCAGATGCTCAATCTTAAGATGAGATGTCCAATCATTTTGATAATGCCATCCAGAATAGTATAAGTGGAATTAGACTCATAAAACCGACCAAATGATCGAATTCTTCTAGGATACGTGGCAGTTTGATTGCCGTGCGTTGAAAAATCAAGAAATAGGCTAACCAACCAACAGCGATAGTGGCGATCGCCTTCAGCATATTTTCCAGCGTATAAGCCTCAACATAAAAAGCATTAGCTGCCATCAACCCACCCAGCAACAGCAACACAGCAGCCCAAAAACCTGGTTTTGCTTCCCCTTGGCCACCACGGGGTAGAAAGATGAACTTAGCAAAGGAAATTGCCGTTCCCACTGCGGCGACATTCATCGCGATCGCTTGCCAAGGTAATAAACTTTTCATCGTCAAAACTTTGGCCCCAAAGCCAACCAAAAAGGGGAAGCCAGAGATTGATAAGCTAGCAATAACTAAAGCAATCCAGATTTTGAGTTCGATCGGCTTCTGTTTCAATTCTTTCAGATTCCGGCTCGGTAACGAGCCAGCAATCAAAAACAGCGAAGATTTGACCAAACCGTGTGCCAGGGCATAAAAGCCGCCCACTTCCGGTGCAGCGAGAATAAAGCCCAACTGCGAAACCGTGTGAAAAGCCAACATCCGTTTGCTATCTTTTTCTAAAACGGCACAGAACACGCCCATTAGCGCCGTCCCGACCCCGAAAATCTCTACAATGGGAGCCACCTCATCCACCATGAGGGCGCAGCGCACGAGGGGATATACCCCCGCTTTCACCACAATTCCTGATAGCAAAGCCGACACCGGTGTTTCTGATTCGGAGTGAGTTAAAGGTAGCCATAGCCCCGATACAAACACACCTCCTTTCACCAAAAGTCCCATAAAAATCAGAGCGATCGCCTCTGGGGGGGCTTTTGCTAATCCTGCAAAACTAAACGAATGACTTGCTTGATAAACCAGCACAGCACCGATTAGATAAAATAGCATTGCCGTGTTGCTAATAAATAGATAGCGCAAAGCTACCCAAATAGAGTGATCGGTTCGAGGATAGGAAATCAACAGAAAAGCCGCAATCCCGCTGACTTCTAATCCGACATATAAACTGATAAAATCCGTAGAGGCAAAGGCGGCATTTAGACTGCCATGCACCATCAGAATCTGTGCATAAAAAAATGCCGACTTATCTGTGGGCCAACAGTAGAGAACAACCGCCGCCGTGACTAGGGCATTGGTTAAGATAAAATAGCCGCTCAAGCTATCGACTAACAAAGTCACGCTGAAATTATTTAGTAACTCCAGCGTCACTGCTGACGGCATTGCAAAAAGCTGGAATGCAAAAGCAGCAGATACAATCGCTCCTAATAGGGCGAGATACTTGTCAAGCTTGGGCATCAAATAAATGATAAACCCGATAAAAAATGGAAATCCAATCCAGGCGATCGTCAGGGTATTCATCTAAAAAACTTCGGTAGTTTGGGAAACCCCATCTTTGCAAGAGCGGGGAGTATTAATGAGTGTCTCTGCAAGAGCGGGGAGTATTAATTAGTGTTATTCATCTCAATTTCGTGAGATTCCAATGTCGGATTATCTCGCGCCAGCTTCATCACCCCTACCAGCATTAAAGCTTGAATCGAAAAGCCGATGACGATCGCCGTTAAGATCACCGCCTGGGGAACCGGATCGGCGTAGGGGACATCTTTGCCTTTTGCAATAATTGGTGTCAGCCAGCCATCTCGCGCTGCTACTACCACATAATAGGCGATAACCCCTGTGCTCATGACATCCATGCAGACGATTTTCATGATCAGGTTTTTTTTCAAAATTATACCAAAAAAGCCGCAAAATACTGTTGCCAATACCAATGCTTCTAACATGGAAATTGCCTGTTGGATAAAGAGTTTTTCGGGTTATATTGGAACTCAAGTAGATTATTTCTAATTGCGTCCAGGATTTATCATAATTGGTATCATGTACCTAAAGCAAGAGATTTTCTCAGTTCAACTCTGCATCGGCGGAGCGATCGCGCTCGCAACAGGGATTAAGCGGGCCCAAATTCAATAAATTCAATCATTCCGCAAAGCTGCGATCGGATCTAAGCGCGCCGCATTCCTCGCCGGAAGCACCCCAGCCAATAAGCCCACAGTAAAAGATAGCCCAAAACCCGCCGCGATCGACCATACTGAAATCACAAACGGAAAACTAAATGCTGTGGCAGCCCCAAAGGCGATCGCAATTCCCAACCCAATACCCGCCGTACCCCCCACCGTCGAAACCAAAACCGATTCAGCCATGAATTGAATCAGAATAGCCGCATTAGTCGCACCTACAGCTTTCCGAATCCCAATTTCCTTAGTCCGCTCCACCACAGACACCAACATAATATTAGCAATACCAATGCCGCCAACTACCAGAGAAATGCCGGCGATCGCCACCACCATCACCGTAAACAAACCTACCACATTGCTAAAAGTATTAACAATATCAACTTGATTAATCACTCGAAAATCATCCGGTTGTGGCGGATAAATATTATGACGTAAACGCAAGATATTTTCTACTTGAAATTGAGCATCGGCTAAATCAGACTCCCCGGTAGTTTGCAACCAAAAACCAGAAATAGCAATTCCCGATAAAGAATTTCTACCCACAATCCGAGCCGACATATTTTTCAGGGGAACATACACGCGATCGTCCTGATCCGTACCCCCTACCGACCCCTTGGGTTCCATCACTCCAATCACCTTATAGCGGTTTCCCTGAATGCGAACATCAGCAGATAGCGCATTAGCCCCAACTCCAAAAAGGTCATCTCGCACCTTAGAACCGAGGACAACTACTGGCTCAGCAGCATTCAATTCATCCTCATTAAAAAACCGTCCAGCTTGAGGTTGAATATTCTTAACATCAGGATAATTCAAATCAGTTCCCAAAATAGCAGTAAACGAATTTTGCCCGCCATAAACAACTTGCACGCTTCGCTGCAAAAAAGCGGAAATCGCCTTAACTGCCGGTGCTTGGAGGCCGATCGCCCTAGCGTCATCCCATGTCACAGTAGAAGCAGAACCACTACCCTGACTGACACCACCCGATCGCGAAGCACCAGATAAAACCAATAAAACATTAGTACCCAAAGCCTTCAACTGTTCCTCAGTAGACTTTTGTACTCCCTGGCCCACCGAAGTAATCGCAATCACAGAAGATATGCCAATAATTACCCCAAGCATCGTCAAACTGGTGCGCAATTTATTATTCCATAGCGCTTCTGTGGCCATGAATACAATTTGAATGTTGGAGATTTTGTTGATAACTGGCGGGGTTTTTAATTTCATATTATTTGTTATTAGTTATTTGTTATTAGTTGTTTGTTATTTGGTGGCAACTTCTAATAATTATGCCTAAATTTCACCCTAATTTATCACCTGATGATGCAACCGGAAACGATATGATTTGTGGCACAGTCCGCCGGGGGTTGAAACCCCCGTCTCATAGCTAAAGTCGGTTGAAACCGACTGAAAATTAATCTAAAACCGATGTACATCAACTAACTCTTCAGTCCTCTTTCAGAGGACTTTCGCTATGAGACAGGGATTTCAATCCCTGTCGGACTCTGCGACGAACCAGCTAGCCCCGACTGCGCGGACTGACAACTAACGCAAGCGAGTTCCACCCCCCGGTTGCAAACCCGGAATCCCCCCCGATGATGGACTTTGAGATTTCTGCCGCAAGCCAGGGGGTAAACTAATAAAAACCTTTTCAGTTCCCTGCAAGCCCGATCGCACTTCCGTCTGATCATCAACCGTCATCCCCGTCTTAATCGGCACAAACTGAGGCTTCCCATCTTCACCACCCGTAACATACACCCCCGTTTCCTTTCTTTGGCGAACAATTGCCGCAGTCGGGACAACCAAAACATCCTTCAATTCACCGGCTTTAAACTCCACATTCACATTCATTCCCGATCGCAACAATTTCTTTTCATCATCAACAATCGAAGCTTTCACCTCAAAACTGGTAACATTTTGCTGAACGATCGACTGAGGTGAAATTTGGCTAACTTTACCTGTAAAAGTCTGTCCGGGATAAGCATCGGCTTGAATAGACGCACTTTGGCCAATACGGATTTGAGCAATATTGCTTTCGGCCACATTAGCCACAACCTGATTTTTTGAAGCTAAGGACAAAATCGAAGAAGAAGTCGCCGAAGACACCGCACTACCAGCCGTTGTTGGGGTGACAAAAGCCCCCGGATCGGCATATTTCCGAGTCACAATACCGCTGAAAGGAGCGCGAATTTTCGTATCGTTAATCAGGGCTTGCACGGTTTGGAGACTGCCTTTGGCGGAGAGAACTTGGGCCCGCGCTTGGGCGATATCTTCCGGGCGAGAACCGGCTTGAATTAGCGCCAAAGCTTGCTGTTTTTGCTCCAATGCTGCTTCAGCAGCGGCGATATCTTCCGGGCGCGCCCCCACTCGCACTCCAGCCAAAGCTTGCCGTTTTTGCTCCACTGTGGCCCGCGCTTGGGCGATCTCTTCCGGGCGAGCACCGGCTTGAATTAGGGCCAAAGCTTGCTGTTTTTGTTCAACGGCGGCCCGCGCTTGGGCAATCTCTTCCGGGCGCGAACCAGCTCGCAGCAAGGCTACAGCTTGTTGGGCTTGTCTGACTTGAGTTTGAGCTCGATCGCGCGCCGTGCGAGAAGTATTCACAATTTGGAGAGCAATCGCTCCTGATGTATAGAGTGCTTGATTTCTCTGAAAGTCTTCTTCTGCCTGATTTTTGGCATATTCTGCATCCCTGAGTTTAGATTCAGCTTGGGCGATATCTTCGGGGCGATTACCCTTGAGCAATTTTTGGAGAGTTGCTTGTTGTTCGGCTAATTGCGCTTGGGCGACGGCAATATCCTGACTGCGACTACCGTTGAGTAATTTTTCAAGACTAGCTTGTTGTTCGGTTAGTTGGGCTTGGGCGACGGCAATATCCTGACTACGACTACCGTTGAGCAATTTTTCAAGACTAGCTTGTTGTTCGGCTAATTGCGCCTTGGCGACGGCAATATCTTCGGCTCGATTACCATTGAGTAATTTTTGCAAGTTGGCTTCGGCTGAGGCTAGTTGTCCGCGATTTTGCGTAAGTTGCCCTTGGAGGTTGGAATCATCCATTTGCGCCAGAATTTGCCCTTTTTCAACGCTGTCTCCTTCTTTGACGAGCAAACTTTTGAGCACTCCTGATGTTTTGGGGCTGACATTAACGCTGCGTTCGGGTACTATTGTGCCGTTTGCTGAAATGGCGATGGGTAAATTCACTCTTTCTACAGCAACGGTTTTTTCCTTGCGCCTGCTTTCCCGGCTGGATTTGACTGTGAGTTGGGTGTAAGCTGTGTAGCCAACTCCTGCAAGCAATCCGGTGGCGAGGAACCCGATTAACCACGGAGTCAGCCCTTTTTTAATTTGAAAGTGCTTTATTAAGTACATATAAGTTAGACCGATCGGGCGTCTGTTTACTTTAGACCGATCGGGAACACAAAACGTTCAATTTAATTGATGATTTTTTTGGTTGAGCGATCGACCTCGCAGTAAATTTTCCGCAATATTACTTAATAAAACTCCCCATCTTCATCAAAAATTTATTTAAACAGGTATTTTTCAGCAAAACTTTACAGATATGCTCTGAAAATACTGTTAGATTTGCTACAAGTGGATGTCACCGTCACCAACAGTGACAATGAAACTCCGGGAATTACAGTTAATCCGACGGCGGGGTTGACTACTGGTGAAGATGGCATCAGCGCAACCAGTGACAGTAACTGCGGTTAATGATAGCATCGCTGACGGGAATATTGACTACAAATGACTTAGAGAACAATACTACCATCAGGCATCATAGTTTTGGTCAAAATAGCTTCCGACAAATTTGCTCCTTTCAAATTTGCTCCTCTCAGATTCGCCCCCGCCAAATTAGCTCCCCTCAAGTCAGCTTTGCCAAGGTTTGTCCACCGTAAATCAGCGCCTTTCAACAAGGCAAAACTCAGATTAGCCCTAAAAAGATAAGCTCCCGTTAAGTGAGCTTCCACGAGATTAGCTTTATAGAAATTAGCACTATAAAAATGCGCCTCAATCAACTCTGCTTGACTGAGATTGGCTTGACTCAGATTAGCATTATTCAGGTTGGCTCCCGTCGCCTTAACTCCACACATCACCGTACCGATTAAGCTAGCATCTGCTAAATCGGTATTTTGGAGATTAGCAGCGCTCATATCTGCCCCGATTAAATTTGCCAGACTCAAATCGGCTCCTCTCAAGTCGGCTTCCTGGAGGTTGGTTCCAGTTAAATTAGCTTTGACTAAGTTAGTTTCCAGCAGTTGGGTACGCGCTAGATTTCCTAGACTGAGATTAGCTTCAGTGAGGTTGGCTGCAATCAATTTAGCTTTGAATAAGTCGATTTTAAACAGGTTAGATCGCCCAAGATGCGCGCCTCGCAGATTGGCTTCTGCCAGGTTGGCTTCACTCAGGTCAGGTTCGATATTTGGGTGAATATTTCTCCATTCAATCCAGGTTACAGCACCCAGTTTCAGCAGTGCCAAATGCTCTTTATTTGCCATAATTACTCTCCTTTAATGGCTATTCTTTTCGTCCAAAAATTGCTGGATTGTCCCGCCCGGCCACACCTTCAATTGCCGCAATTGCCGCCTGGGAACCTGCGATAATATCTCGTTCTGCTCCGCCTAGGTACAGCCGTCCAAAACTGCCTACAGCCTGAACCTCTAGAATATTAATAGATGCGCCTTTTTCGGCTTCATTTGCCGCTAGTGCAGCATAGGCTGCCGGTTCTACTTCTAATACGTAAAGCGTTTGTCCCGCCAGCAGTAATTGTCCCCGGCGGGTGCGGTTAATTAATTGCGTTTGGTGGGCGTCGATGTTGCGAATAATTTGGCTGGAAATAACTCGCGGTTTGATACATTCTTCTCTGCGAACTCCGATGAATTCTAGAATCGCTTTCCCCGCAGCCCTGGTTTCCCCCTGCTGGCTTGAATGCACTTCCAGAAGGCCGTACAAGCGTTCGACTATCTGTACTCCTGGGCGCACAGAGGCAGATTTGAGGGCGACATCGGTAATTCGGTTAATTTCGATGCCAGGGGAAATTTCGATCCACAGCGACGCATCCCCCGGTAGCGGCAAGAATCCGGCCGCGACAGTGCCTATGTATGCTGCGTGCTGTGGCTGTAGGTTGTCTAGAAAGACGTAGCTGCGTAGCTCTATGCCCAAAAGTTTTTATCTCCGTCGATCGATCTGCAACTGTTTTCCTTGCAATATCTGAGTGTACCGCACGGTTGACTTGTTTTCTTCCTTGTCCCATCAGATGCCGCTACCCCTCTATCCCCTGTTGATGCTCTACACTAGGGTTCGATAGAGTGGGAAATTGACCTATAGTAATAGCTGGAATTTACCACAGTTTATGGCTACAGGTGGATTTTACTGGAGTTGGCTATCGATATAGTAGTGATAGTTAAAGATTTTGCCCACAAAGAGCATTTTTAGTTATGAAACGTTCTGATTTATCTAAAGTTATTGGTGCAGGAATTATTGCTGCTGGTTTAGCCATTGTACCAGCTAACTTGCCTGCTGCTGCTCAGACGAATACAGCTCCTGGTACTAATAGCACTACAACTACCACAAGTCCTCGCTCCGATGTTTACCGTACAGAGTCCGATCGCGATTTTGACTGGGGATGGTTGGGACTGCTCGGTTTGTCTGGTTTATTCGGTTTGATGCCCCGCAAGGAAACAAAAACCGTCAACTACACTACTACCGATCGCGACCCCTCTGTTCGCACTGAATACTAATGCTACTTTAGTATGTTGGCTATGAGCCTTATACAGGAACAGGGTTTTTTCACCTGTGCGATCGTAAATAGGAATTTAAAAAACCCATCTTTGGGTTTTTTTGTTTGAGGAATTCCGCAAGCGATTACCAAGTCAAGGAATCAGATCCCCGTTACAAAGTAATAGAATCGTATTTACAAACGCCTTCAATTCAGGGCATTCATTTACAGCCTTCATCAAGTC
Source organism: Microcoleus sp. (assembly GCF_041354475.1). Lineage (NCBI taxonomy): Bacteria > Bacillati > Cyanobacteriota > Cyanophyceae > Oscillatoriales > Microcoleaceae > Microcoleus > Microcoleus sp. The sequence goes on along the minus strand of NZ_JBGJZU010000052.1, from coordinate 15,131 downwards.
TTGATCTTTTAATATCCTTGGGGCATCCCGCGTTTTACTATAGCTGTCCCGACATTTACCAAGTTCAAAGATTTCTTGAATGTGTTTAGAAGGCGGTTTAGGATCGAGGTCTGGCAGTTGCTGCAAACGCGACATCAGAAAAGTTCGCAAGATAGGCATAAAAGCTTTTTCTGTTTTTCCTTCCACTATGATGGCAATTTTCATGGTCTGCCTCCAATGATATTCATTGCCCAAAGCTGATCTAAGCTATAATCTTTTAACCAGTGTTCTAAGTCTATAGAGTCAGCCCAAGCTAGAGTTGTTAATCCATCTTCAGCATTGCAGACAAGCACCTCTTTAGGCTCTAAAAATCCGATCAGTCTATCTGAATGAGTTGTTACAATTAGTTGAGTTCTTTGAGAAGCTTCTCTCATGGCATCCGCTAACAGTTGTAACAACTCTGGATGTAAACTAACTTCCGGCTCATCAATCAGCGTGACAGCAGTTAAATCTCGACTTTGCAATAGGGTTATTAACCAGAGAAACCGTAGCGTTCCCTCGGAAAGTTGGTGCATATAAAAAGGATGAGAAAAATTTCTATCCTTCCAAGTCATTGCTAAAGTTCCTGCCGCTACTGGAGGAAAACTCAACCTTTCAAAATCAGGAAATGCCGCAGCAAGCGTATCTTCGATAATTTCAAATCGATTGGGGTCTGTTTCTCGCAGATAATAAAGGCATGAAACTAAATCTTCTCCCTTAGTACCGGGTAAAGTTGCAGGCCGCATAGATTGAGGTAAACGGATGGGACTTTGAGGGGCGAGATTCAATTCCCATGCTTTATAAAAACTGCACGAAGCTAAATTTTGCCTCAACGTTTCCGGTTCCCGATACATCTTAGGAACTTGGGCGAGGGAGGTTTCGTAAGGATTATGTTGCCAGTTTGGGCGTTGTAGCTTTTCATCCTCTGGATTAAAATATATGACATCTAAACCGCGAGATTCAATATACTTAAAAGGTCGTGAAGCAGAGAGATTACGTTTTTGAATGAGAGTTTCTAAACCAATTTCATAGAACTGACCTTTGGTTGCAATTTCTAGAGAATAGTTGAGCGGTTCCTGATTCTCTATAGGCATCAATAAGGAGATTGACAAGCTATCAGCCCGGTCTAATGTTACCGTCTGATTTAGACCGCCCAACTCTGAAATTTTTGACTGTAACTGACCCTTGGCTGATGCTGCTAGAAGTGAGAATATTTCTAAAAAAGAACTTTTCCCAACACCGTTAGCACCAATCATGACTGTCAGAGGTCGCATTTCCACCTCTGCTGAAAACAAACGGCGAAACCCATCGATCTTTAGACGCTCAAATGTGTTCATAATTTTTGTAGTTGAGCTTGTAGAATCTTAATATGTACAATATATGCACAATTTTACTCCGCCCGAACGCTTTTTTCCATAATGTCTACAAATTGCGATAGTCACTAAGTAATTAAGAATTAATTATTAAAAATCACCAAGTGCTCAAGGGGAGCATCCCGATTTTGCATAGGCGAAGCATGACCGCAGAAAATTTATTAGTGATAACGAGAGATTTACAGCGGTCATGCTTCGCCCCTACGAACATATTTGCAAAATTGAGATGCACCCTGCTCAAGTCTGTGTCAAAATGATTTTACGAAATTTTCTAAGTTGGAAAACTAACGATGACTGTAAATCCTAAATTGCAGCGCGCATTTGAGCAAGGCCGCGCCCTGAAAATTATCAGCGGTTTGAATAATTTTGATGCCGCCAGAGTTGCGGCTGTTGTCAAAGCAGCGGATCTCGGCGGTGCAACATTTGTTGATATTGCAGCCGATCGCGATTTGGTAATCATGGCAAAAAAATTGACAAATTTGCCAATTTGTGTATCAGCAGTAGAGCCCCAAAAGTTTGTCTCTGCGGTAGAAGCCGGTGCAGATTTGATTGAAATTGGTAACTTTGACTCTTTCTACGCTTCAGGTCGCCGCTTTGAAGCTGCCGAAGTTTTGGAGTTGACTCGCCAAACTCGATCGCTACTTCCCAACATCACCCTTTCTGTAACTGTTCCCCATATTTTGACCTTGGACCAACAGGTGCAATTAGCCACAGAATTAGTCAAAGCTGGCGCTGATATTATCCAAACAGAAGGCGGTACCAGTGCTCAACCAGTTCACGCCGGCACTTTGGGATTGATCGAAAAAGCAGCGCCTACTTTAGCCGCCGCCTTTGAAATTTCCCGCGCCGTATCGGTTCCCGTACTTTGCGCTTCTGGCATCTCCAATGTCACCGCACCGCTGGCTATTGGCGCCGGTGCAGCGGGTATTGGTGTCGGTTCTGCCATCAGTCAACTTAATAGCGAAGTCGCGATGATCGCCGCTGTTCGCAGTTTGGTTGAAGCTTTAGCCAAGGTAGAGCGATCGCACTTAGCTACTTCCATTTAAACAGCTTCCAACTGATATCTTTTAGTCGTTACCAGGCTCTTCCTGGTAACGCAGATGCTTTGGATCTGCCTCAATGATTGATAAACCACACTGAATAATCATCCAAAAAAACCTTATTTGGGGATTTTTCATCACTGCTTTTTAAATTCACTAAAGGCAACACAAAATCTCGGTTATCGCTGAGACGCTTTACCTCTACAAGGATGCCATTTTTCTGATAAACAGTATCCTTAAACTGTTTGATTTCAAAGATGTCTGTGTAAGAAGATTTAGTTTTTGTGGTTTTTTTATATTCTTTTTTGTTGCCCGAATCACTACCCAAATCTTCTTCCCAAATAAACAATTCTCTGCCTGTGACATGACAGGGTAATTGCAAATTATTTTTGAGGTATGTTAAATAGGTAAGGAGATTTTTAATCCCAACTTCAATACTTTGAGAATTCAATATTTGAGCAATTCTCTGCTCGAATTGTTGGAGATCTAACAGGGTAATTCCATCCATACCTGTGACCATTGCGTGTTTAATCAAGTTAAATTCAGGAATGCCCATCAATAGACGCTGAAGGCGATTTAGTGGTTTCTGCTTTCTACCTGCTACAATAGTTTCATCAAGCTGAATCGGAGGAAGCTCAGCTTCCGAAGGTAGGGATTTGCTCTGGTTTGGACTATCGTCAAATTTAGGCTTTTTAAATCTAGGCTTGTCAAAGTTAGACATAACTGGAGTTGGTGGTACTGGTTTATGAATAAAGTATATCTTGACAGAAGTACATTCGTCTGTAATACATAGGAGGAAGCTGCGATGCAACTATTAAAATCCCCTGAAGAATCGGCAGTCTATCAAGGGCAATTTGGCGAGTTTACGATTACTCAAAGCGATCGCACGGGTGTGATAATTTACCGTGCAGCGTTAGGGGTAGCTGCCACTTGTTGGGCGATCGGCACTACCCTCGTACTGCAACAGGGTGACAACCCAACCGCCATCCAAGCAATAACGCCGATTTTTGCTTGTTTCTGGATAGCTTTAGGCGTTAGTTTGGCAACTATTCATATTTACATGATTGCCTTACACCGACTGTTACAAATATTTTGGGCGATCGGTGGCGCGGCCGCACTTTTTATCGCCATACAAAGCACAGAACCCCTAGCTTTAGCAGTTTACGAACATCCAGCAACTTTGTGGGGAATTGGTTTTATTTTTGCCGCATTAAATGGCATCTATTTCAAAGAAGCTTTCTGTTTCAATCGCTTAGAAACTAAGTTTTTGACTCCCGGAGTTCCGTTCTTAATTATCGGACATATTGGCGGTTTTCTTTCAGGGGAAAACGAACAATTATTACTCGCTGTTTGGGCAGTTTTGTTTATCATATTTGCAGTCCGTAAGTTTTTTCAACCTATCCCCCAAGATATTGGTGACAAAAGCGTGTTTGAGTACCTCAAAAATCAATAATTATTGCAGCATAATCCTAGACACACCAAAATCAAAGAAACCTGGTTTTTTTGTTAAACACAGACCATGAAAATCAGTCTCATACGTCGGCGAGAAAAGTGGGCAATTACCAGGGAAGGTTGGGTAATTGCAATCATGGGATTAATAATTGCAATGATGTTGATAGTCAAAAATATCCATCCGTTTTTGGCGGTAAATTCGCCCGTGAAAGCAGATATTTTGGTAGTAGAAGGCTGGTTGCCAGATTACGCGATCGAAAGTGCGATCGCCGAATTCAAACAAGGCAAATATCGCCAACTAATTACCACAGGAATTCCCTTAAGTAAAGGCTACTACTTAGCTGAATATAAAAATTATGCTGAACTCACCGCGGCCACTTGCATTGCCCTCGGATTCGATCGCGATAAAATCATCGCAGTACCCGCAGCCAATGTCCTCAAATACCGTACTGCTGCTTCGGCGATCGCACTTAAAGAATGGCTTGCTACCTCAGCTTTAAAAGTGGATGCCATTAATCTGTATTCCTTTGGAACTCACGCCCGCAGAAGTTGGCTCATCTTTAAAGAAGTCCTGCATCCAGAAATTCAAGTGGGAATTATCGCAGCAGAGCCCCAAGATTACAATCCTCAAGAATGGTGGAAATCCAGCGAAGGTTTTCGCATAGTAACAGGAGAAATTATTGCTTATATTTACGCCATTTTTGTAGATTGGAAAATTTAGCTAAAACCCTAGATATTTTGTTCAAGGGTTTGATAATTCCTCGATTCCCCAATACATATCTGAATTATTCAGATGCTACCGGATTTGATATCATATAAAATCCTCTCTTAATCGTCCTGTATTAAACTCTCTCTTCTCTTCCTTCGCGTACTTCGCGCCTTCGCGGTTAAATCATTCCGATACAACCGGATTTGATATCAAACCCCAACAGCCTCACGCAGCCTCAAGCGTTTTTGGTCCCACACTATATCGCTTCGATTAGTGTGGGTACTTCCGTCTGTTTAGCTAAAATTTACTCTTTAGAACCTAAAATTCTACATCCTCGTCGTTTTCAGTCCGCAGTCGCACCGAATCAGCATGAGAAGGCAAACCCTCAGCTTCGGCCAAAACATTAATCGCCTTAGCCATCTTTTTCAGTGCAGTCGGCGAATATTCTATCAAACTTGAATGCTTCATAAAAGTTTCGACACAAAGTGGTGAAGCATAGCGAGGAGCTCCTGAAGTCGGCAAAGTATGATTCGGTCCCGCCAAATAGTCTCCCACCGCTTCCGGTGTCGAGTAGCCCAAGAAAATCGCCCCAGCGTGGCGAATTTGCTCTAATAAAGCCCAGGGATCTGCAACTTGCAATTCCAAGTGTTCGGGAGCAAACTCGTTAGAGAGTTCCGCCGCCGCCTTGAGAGACTCAACTACTACGACTAAACCATAATTGGCGATCGCCTTTTCAGTTAAAGTCCGGCGTGGGTGATTTGCCAACTGTCTATCTACCTCAGCCACCACCTTCCTCGCCAACACGGAATCCGCCGTCAGCAAAATCGCCGACGCCATCGAATCATGTTCAGCTTGAGCCAACATATCCGCAGCGACGTGGACGGGGTTAGCATCCCCATCAGCGATAATCAGCACTTCCGACGGGCCAGCCAGAGAATCAATCCCTACAGTCCCGTAAACCAGTTTTTTCGCTAAGGTAACGTAAATATTCCCCGGTCCAGTAATTAAATCCACCTTCGGAATAGTTTCCGTACCGTAGGCCAAAGCCGCGATCGCCTGAGCTCCACCTACGCGATAAATCTCATCAACTCCCGCTTCCTGAGCCGCTACGAGCACCGCAGGATTCATTTTCTTTTCCTGTCCGGGGGGAGTACACATCACCAGTCTCGGAACTTTAGCGACCTTAGCAGGTACCGCATTCATGATCACCGAGCTGGGATAGGATGCCTGACCGCCGGGGATGTAAATTCCGGCGCGATCGACCGCAGTATAGCGCTTGCCCAAAACTACCTCATCCGAGCCAAACTGTACCCAAGACTTGGGGACGCGCTGTCGGTGAAACGCCTCTACCTGTTTGCAAGCTGTGCGGATGGCACTTAATAATTCTTTGGGCACCTGCTGGTAAGCAGCGTCCAATTCAGAGCCACTCACACGTAAATCTTCCGCATTTAGGGTCATGCGGTCAAATTCAGCGGTGTAGTGCAGCAGGGCCTTATCGCCTTTGCGCTTTACAGCTTGCAGCACCTCCCGCACGGTGGCTTCTTTGTGAACAACAAGTTCGTCATGGGTGCGATCGCAGATTCGTCGCAGTTCAGCTTGTGCCTCAACCCACTGAGTAATGATTCGCAGCATGGAGATTCGGAATGCCTTCCTTAGGAATTGCCCGCCTGAGAACCGGGTGGCGATGGAGAGGAGAGAAGATCGGAGCAAGAGGGGGGAGAGGGAGAGCGGGAGAAGGGGGGAGAATGGGAGAACGGGAGAAATTGTCTTCTGCCTTTTGCCTTCTGCCTTGTGCCTTTTGCCTTCTGCCTTGTACCTTTTGCCTTCTGCCTTCTGTCTTCTGCCTTCTGCCTTCTGTAAATGCTTCTTGCCGAAGCTAGAATAACCCGTACTCTTTGTTATAGCTTAACTTGGATTTTTCCGGGAATCACATTTTGAGCAGAATATGTGCTATGTTAGTTTTTCTGACGTAATTTTTTTATAAAAAACCCTCAAATATTGTATACTCGAAAATTGCGCGCAATAAACCGTGACTTGTAGGGACCATTGTAGTTTGGTCTCCATCGGGTTAGTCGGTCAGCGTCAAACTCAGTGCCTGCAACGCGCAGATCTAAGCGATGCCTGTGACTTTAGTCACTGGGTTGTTTAACCTTCGGAAGCCGAGCCGAGCAACGGTTGCGTAAAATCAACCTCTACTATTACAGGAAGCATCCTGTTTGGGTAAATCGGCTGGCTGAATCAAGCATCTCAGTGTCTTCAGACCTGAGAGTCTCAAAAACTAGAGAAAGCAGAGATATTTCTGGAAATTTCTCTGGTAGGGGCAACTATCAATGAATACCTACTTCCAGCAACTGAACTATGGCAAATATTAAGTCCGCCGTTAAACGAGTCCAAATCGCTGAACGCAACCGCTTGTACAACAAATCTTACAAGTCAGCAGTAAAAACCCTGATGAAGAAGTATTTTGCAGCGGTTGAAAAATACGCAGCCACTCCGAGTCCTGAGTTAATGCAAGAAGTGCAACAGCGGATGTCAGAGGCTTACAGCAAAATCGACAAAGCAGTCAAAAAAGGTGTACTCCACCGTAACAATGGCGATCGCAAAAAGTCGCGCTTGGCGAGAACTCTCAAACCCCATGAAGTATCCGTAGCATCTTAAAGAAGCAGGAAGCAGTGATGAGTTAGTTGTTATTTGTGAGTGGTTGTTAGTTTTTAATAGCTAAGAACGGATAACAGATAACCAAGAGCCGACTCTCCCCCTGTCCTTCCTCAAACTCGCTCACTCACCCACTATTCTTTTGACTTGTACTTGTCTCGCTCATGCAGCTCATCGACACCCACGTTCATATCAACTTTGATACGTACAAATCTGAGTTAGAAGCCATTCGAGAACGCTGGCGGGAAGCTGGAGTAGTTCGTTTGGTTCATTCTTGTGTAGAGCCAGAAGAGTTTGCCGGAATTCAAGCAATCGCCAATCGGTTTGCTGAAGTATCCTTTGCCGTAGGCCTCCACCCCCTAGACGCAGGGAAGTGGACAGAGGAGACTGCAAACCAGATTAGGGAATTGGCGAGTCAAGATGCCAGAGTAGTGGCGATCGGCGAAACCGGACTAGACTTTTACAAAGCGGACGATCGAGAACACCAGTTCAAAGTATTTGAAGCACAACTCGCGATCGCCCAGCAACTAGACAAACCGGTGATTATCCACTGTCGTAACGCAGCGGCCCCCATGGCAGAAATGCTGAGGGAATTTTGGCAAACTCGTGGTCCGGTGCGCGGAGTCATGCACTGCTGGGGAGGAACACCAGAAGAAACCCAGTGGTTTTTAGACCTGGGTTTCTACATCAGTTTTAGTGGTACAGTCACTTTTAAAAAAGCCTTGCAAATACAAGAATCAGCTTGTATGGTAAATAGCGATCGGCTCCTAGTCGAGACAGATTCGCCCTTTCTCGCCCCCGTACCAGAACGGGGAAAACGCAACGAACCAGCCTTCGTGTACCACGTAGCCGCGCAAGTTGCTAAATTGAGAGGAGTTTCTCTCTTAACTGTGTCCCAGCAGACAACAGAAAATGCCTGTCGGCTATTCGGCCTTTCACTTTAACTAAAGCCGAACAGAGGAAGGAGGAAAAAAGCCAGTCCCAAAAGAAGTTAGGTAGATTAACAGTAAGACTTTTTCTAAAATATGCTAACAATAGCTTAGATTTGGTAGATGTCTTTATGCGATCTAGAAACTACCTGTAGAGCAGTAAATTCACCTAATTAAACCAAAAATACAGATGAGTAAAAAGCTGGCTGCATAAGTCTTCTTCTTTCTTCCTGACACGATTCGTGACCGGAAACCTGCAAGCTCCCGTAGTCGAAGGGTCGAAGGGTCGCAGAGCCTTATTCCTTCTACTTACTGCCATATCAGTCGGCACCACGAATATGTTATCGTTTGAAGTTGGCCATCGATCGGATTTGCGCCCTATAATCAAAAGAACAAGCCGATCGAGCGTTGGCGCACTACTAGGGCGATAGCAGTTTCCGAGAAACTGCAAGCGAAAGTTAGTATTGCACCGACCAGTCCGGCCAAACAATCAACTAATACACCGGAAAAATACACATCTAAAAAACTGGGGTCTTCAGAAATTTGGCGATAGCTGAAAAGTAAATTCTAGGAATGAAATGTGTAGGGAATTAAAAATAGAACACCAAGAGATCGGCACAAAAAAGATCTCGATCGAAGCCAAAATGAACAATAATCCGCTGCGAGCTACCCGCAAAAATAACCGTTGCAGTAGTTGGTAAGCGATGGAAAACATCATATAAATTCTCTCACACAATCTCTCAAAAAAACGAAAGCAAGGTAAAAAACGCCCCGGTTGGGCACCATGTAAAAAGCTAGAGCTTTCTCAGGAAAAAGGACACCCATGACCAGTAAAGATTACACAGAATTCGCATTCACCTTGCCCGACCTGATCGAAATCCAGCGGGCAAGTTTTCGCTGGTTCCTAGAAGCCGGACTCATCGAAGAACTAGACAGCTTCTCCCCCATCACAGACTACACAGGGAAGCTAGAACTCCACTTCATCGGCAAAGACTTCAAACTGAAGCGCCCCAAGTACGATGTAGACGAAGCCAAACGACGGGACAGTACCTACTCAGTACAAATGTACGTCCCCACCCGTTTGATTAACAAAGAAACAGGCGAAATCAAAGAACAAGAAGTCTTCATCGGCGATTTGCCCTTGATGACAGAACGCGGGACCTTCATTATCAACGGCGCAGAACGAGTCATTGTTAATCAAATCGTGCGTTCCCCAGGCGTTTACTACAAATCAGAAACCGACAAAAACGGCCGCCGCTCCTACAACGCATCTCTGATTCCCAACCGTGGCGCATGGCTGAAATTTGAAACCGACAAAAACGATTTAGTCTGGGTCAGAATCGACAAAACCCGCAAACTCAGCGCCCAAGTCTTGCTCAAAGCTCTGGGACTCACAGACGGCGAAATCTACGACAGTTTGCGGCACCCCGAATACTTCCAAAAGACGATCGAAAAAGAAGGACAATTCGGCGAAGAAGAAGCCCTGATGGAGCTCTATCGCAAACTAAGACCGGGGGAACCCCCCACGGTAGCAGGTGGCGAACAACTACTCAATTCCCGATTCTTCGACCCCAAACGATACGACTTGGGCAGAGTAGGACGCTACAAGCTCAACAAAAAGTTGAACTTGACCGTCCCAGACACAGTGCGCGTGTTGACATCCCAGGATATCCTGACCGCGATCGACTATTTAATTAACCTCGAATTCGACATCGGCTCAACAGACGACATCGACCACCTAGGAAACCGTCGCGTCCGAAGTGTCGGAGAACTGCTGCAAAACCAAGTCAGAGTAGGACTCAACCGCCTAGAACGAATCATTCGCGAAAGAATGACCGTTTCCGATTCCGACTCCCTAAGTCCCACATCCCTGGTCAATCCAAAACCCCTAGTAGCAGCCATCAAAGAGTTCTTTGGCTCTTCCCAGCTATCGCAGTTTATGGATCAGACCAATCCCTTGGCAGAACTGACCCACAAACGACGCCTATCCGCCCTAGGACCAGGAGGTCTAACCCGCGAACGCGCAGGCTTTGCAGTTCGGGATATTCACCCGTCCCACTACGGTCGGATTTGCCCCATCGAAACACCTGAAGGCCCCAACGCCGGACTCATCGGCTCCCTAGCAACCCACGCCAGAGTCAACCCCTACGGCTTCATCGAAACCCCTTTTTACCCAGTCGAAAAAGGAAAGGTGCTGCGAGACAAAGCTCCCGTTTACATGACAGCCGATGAAGAAGATGATTTGCGGGTTGCACCGGGGGACATTAGCCTCGATGAAAACAACAACCTCCTCGGCGAAACCGTAGCCGTCCGCTACCGTCAGGAATTCACCACGACGACACCCATGCAAGTGGACTACATGGCAATTTCGCCAGTCCAAATCGTTTCCGTCGCCACATCACTAATTCCCTTCCTGGAACACGACGACGCGAACCGAGCTCTGATGGGCTCCAATATGCAGCGCCAAGCAGTGCCATTGCTCAAACCAGAACGACCACTCGTGGGTACAGGTTTGGAAGCTCAAGCAGCGCGAGATTCGGGGATGGTGGTGGTTTCCCGCACCAACGGAGAAGTTGTCTACATCGATGCCACCAGAGTAATCGTCAAATCCCTAGCCCCCGATGCTGAATCCCCTTCATCGGAAGAGTTGTTTATGATTCGGGATTATGACGAACTCAGGGCGAGAAATCCTTCGGCTTTCAAGCAAAAGTATGCTGGGTGCATCGAACATGAGTTACAAAAGTATCAGCGTTCTAACCAGGATACTTGTTTGAATCAGCGTCCGCTGATCTATGAGGGCGATCGCGTCGTAGCCGGTCAAGTCCTCGCCGATGGTTCCTCCACCGAAGGCGCAGAACTAGCCCTGGGACACAACATCCTCGTAGCCTATATGCCCTGGGAAGGCTACAACTACGAAGACGCGATGTTGATTAGCGAACGCCTGGTCTACGAAGATGTTTATACTTCGATTCACATTGAAAAGTATGAAATCGAAGCCCGCCAAACCAAACTCGGCCCTGAAGAAATCACCCGCGAAATTCCCAACGTCGGCGAAGACGCACTACGACAATTAGACGAACAGGGGATTATCCGCAAAGGCGCTTGGGTGGAAGCTAGCGACATTTTGGTCGGTAAAGTAACTCCCAAAGGTGAATCAGACCAACCGCCGGAAGAAAAACTGTTGAGGGCTATTTTTGGCGAAAAAGCGCGAGATGTCCGCGACAATTCCCTGCGCGTTCCCAACGGTGAAAAAGGCCGCGTTGTAGACGTGCGGGTGTTCACCAGAGAACAAGGCGACGAACTACCCCCAGGTGCAAACATGGTAGTCCGAGTTTATGTCGCCCAAAAGCGCAAGATTCAAGTCGGAGACAAAATGGCAGGCCGCCACGGGAATAAGGGTATTGTGTCTCGGATTTTGCCCATGGAGGATATGCCCTATTTGCCGGACGGGACACCGGTTGATATGGTGTTGAATCCCCTAGGTGTACCGTCACGGATGAACGTGGGTCAGATTTTTGAGTGCTTGCTGGGTTGGGCTGGGGAAAATCTGTCGATGCGGTTTAAGATGGTGCCTTTCGATGAAATGCACGGGGCTGAGAAGTCTCGCGAAACTGTGCACGGCAAGTTGCAAGAAGCGCGGGAAAAAACAGGCAAACCCTGGGTGTTTGATGAAAAACATCCAGGCAAGACTATTGTCTATGATGGTCGCACTGGTGAGCCGTTCGATCGCCCTGTGACAGTCGGCATCGCTTATATGCTGAAACTCGTCCACTTGGTAGATGACAAGATTCACGCCCGGAGCACCGGACCTTACTCGTTGGTAACACAACAACCTTTGGGTGGTAAAGCTCAGCAAGGCGGACAGCGGTTTGGGGAAATGGAAGTGTGGGCCTTGGAAGCTTTTGGGGCTGCTTATACTTTGCAGGAGTTGTTGACAGTAAAGTCCGACGATATGCAGGGCAGAAATGAGGCTCTAAATGCGATCGTCAAAGGTAAGGCAATTCCCCGCCCCGGTACTCCAGAATCTTTCAAAGTGTTGATGCGAGAATTGCAATCTTTGTGTTTAGATATTGCTGTTCATAAAGTCAACACATCCGATGATGGTAGCGAACACGTAGAGGTAGATTTGATGGCAGATGTCGGTGGCAGGCGATCGCCCTCTAGACCAACCTATGAATCTCTTTCCCGTGATGAACTAGACGAAGATATGTAGGTATTGGAGATAGTGGATTTGAGATTTTGAGCAACACTAAACCCAAAGTCTCAAATCAACCATCTCAAATAGAAAGCCTCAACATTGTTCGTACCACCCACCGGTAAGATTGCAAATCAACGCTCTAAAAGGGAGAGACGCTGAACATGACCATTGCAAGAGTTGTCCCAGCAATTAATGAAACAGAAATTCACCGCTCAACAGGCTGTATTAATTGGCAAAAAAATAAATTTGGCAACCATTCCGCACCCAAGCAGAACAACAGCAATCAGAATGGAAAAACAAAATTTAGTTATTAGTTAGTGGTTAGTGGTTAGTGGCGGTGTGCCGTGCCCTTCGAGTCCGCGCTTGAGTCAGCCGAGCCCCAGGGTCCGAACCGCTTAGTTGAAGCGTCGAAGTGTTATATGTTAGGGGAAGAACAAATAACCAAGAACAAATAACCAATAACTAATAACCAATAACTAATAACCTCCCCATCACAAATTCACCCCTGCTCAAACCATCGAGCCAACAAAAACAGTAAATCCACAAAAATCATCGACTGTAAATCATCAATTGGAGTCAAAATGGCTAAGTTAGAACAACGCTTTGATTACGTCAAAATAGGATTAGCCTCACCAGAAAGAATTCGACAGTGGGGAGAAAGAACCTTACCCAACGGTCAGATAACCGGAGAAGTAACAAAACCAGAAACAATTAACTATAGAACCTTAAAACCAGAAATGGACGGCTTATTTTGTGAGCGGATTTTTGGGCCGGCGAAGGACTGGGAGTGCCATTGTGGGAAATATAAGAGAGTGAGACATAGGGGAATTGTTTGTGAGAGATGTGGGGTGGAGGTAACGGAGTCGCGGGTGCGTCGTCATAGGATGGGGTTTATTAAGTTGGCGGCACCGGTGGCTCATGTTTGGTATCTGAAGGGTATTCCTAGCTATATGGCAATTTTGTTGGATATGCCTTTGCGGGATGTGGAGCAGATTGTTTATTTCAATGCTTATGTGGTGTTGAATGCGGGGAATGCGGATAAGTTGCAATACAAGCAGTTGTTGACGGAGGATGCTTGGCTGGAAATTGAGGATGAATTGTATAGTGAGGATTCGACTCTGACGGGGGTGGAAGTGGGAATTGGGGCGGAGGCGTTGCAGGTTTTGTTGCAGAATATTCCTTTGGAGTCGGAGGCGGAGAAACTGCGGGAGGATATTGCGAATGCGAAGGGACAGAAGCGGGCGAAGTTGATTAAACGGTTGCGGGTAATTGATAATTTCATTGCTACTGGTTCGCAGCCGGATTGGATGGTGTTGTCGGTGATTCCGGTGATTCCTCCAGATTTGCGGCCGATGGTGCAGTTGGATGGGGGACGGTTTGCTACTTCGGATTTGAATGATCTTTATCGGCGGGTGATTAATCGGAATAATCGGTTGGCTAGGTTGCAGGAGATTTTGGCGCCGGAGATTATTATTCGGAATGAGAAACGGATGTTGCAGGAGGCGGTGGATGCGCTGATTGATAATGGGAGACGGGGTAGGACTGTGGTGGGGGCGAATAATCGGCCGCTGAAGTCTTTGTCGGACATTATTGAGGGGAAACAGGGTAGGTTTCGCCAAAACTTGTTGGGTAAGCGGGTGGATTATTCTGGTCGTTCGGTGATTGTGGTGGGGCCGAAGTTGAAGATTCATCAGTGTGGATTGCCGCGAGAGATGGCGATCGAATTGTTTCAACCTTTTGTGATTCACCGGTTGATTCGTCAGGGGTTGGTGAATAATATCAAGGCTGCGAAGAAGATGATTCAGCGTGGTGATGCTGGGGTGTGGGAGGTGTTGCAGGAGGTGATTGAGGGTCATCCGGTGATGTTGAATCGGGCTCCTACTTTGCACAGGTTGGGGATTCAGGCTTTTGAGCCGATTTTGGTGGATGGGAGGGCGATTCAGTTGCATCCTTTGGTTTGTCCGGCTTTTAATGCGGACTTTGATGGGGACCAAATGGCGGTGCATGTTCCTTTGTCGTTGGAGTCTCAGGCGGAGGCGAGGTTGTTGATGTTGGCTTGTAATAATATTATGTCGCCGGCGACGGGGAGACCGATCGTGACTCCTTCTCAGGATATGGTTTTGGGTTGCTATTATTTGACGGCGGATAATCCTCATGGGCAGAGGGGGGCTGGTCGGTTTTTTGCGAATTTGGATGATGTGGTGGTTGCTTATGAGCAGAAGGTTGTGGATTTGCATTCTTATGTTTGGGTGAGGTTCCAGGGGGTTATTGAGAGTGGGGAACCGGAGGGGGAGCCTTTGAAGATGGAGCGATCGCCTGGGGGAATTGTGACTAAGGAGTATGAGTTTCGTCGGGTTCGGGAGGATGAGGAGGGGAATGTGATTAATCAATATATTCGGACTACTCCGGGGAGGGTTATTTATCATCAGACGATTTTGTCGGTGATAAATAATTAGGGCGAGGGTTGATGGTTGATGTGGAGTCAGTTGTCAACTGTTTGCTAAAAAAAGGTGACTGTTTGATACCAATTTTTTATGAGGCTGCATGGAATTTCGATCCCCCCTAACCCCCCTTAGGTCGGGGGGGACAGGATTCTTCTCCAAGTCCCCGCAACGATGCGGGGGGGACAAGATTCTTCTCCAAGTCCCCGCAACGATGCGGGGGGACAAGATTCTTCTCAAAGTCCCCGCAACGATGCGGGGGGACAGGATTCTTCTCCAAGTCCCCGCAACGATGCGGGGGGGCAAGATGCTTCTC
>NZ_JBGJZU010000051.1:0-47804 GCF_041354475.1 Microcoleus sp. | reverse complement strand
GAATTAGCCCCCCCTTGGTAAGGGGGGGTTGGGGGGGTATTCATGGAATTAGCCCCCCCTTGGTAAGGGGGGGTTGGGGGGGTATTCATGGAATTAGCCCCCCCTTGGTAAGGGGGGGTTGGGGGGGTATGAGTGGAATTAGCCCCACCTTGATAAGGGGGGGTACTTGTATAGGCGTAACTGCTCCAATTAATGTAAGCTTTTGCTAAATCTCCATCATCTGTCCAGTTTTGAGCTTCAATTATGCCTTGAAGTCCCGCGCCGTAGGCACCCGGTTTGGAACCAAAGACGCGAAATTGCGATCGCAATTTAGCCTCTTCCCGACTCAAACCAGTCGATTCCCAATCTTGAATTTCCTGCTTAACCTGTGCTGCTAAAGGATTGCTTTCGGCTGGTTCATCTAAATCTGCCACAGCTTTTACCGCCGAATCAAACAAATCAATTAAATTAAAAAAAGCATCCCGAAAAAAGCCAGAAATTCGCAAAGTAACATCGACTCTGGGCCGTCCCAAAACTGAAATTGGCAAAACTTCAAAATCTACAACCCGGCGCGAAGGGCCATCCCAAACTGGCTGAACTCCGATCAATGCTAGAGCTTCTGCAATGTCATCTCCTCCGGTTCGCATGGTGGATGTTCCCCACACAGACAAGCCCAAAGTTTTCGGATATTCGCCATTTTCTTGGGTGTATCTTTCGATTAAAGTTTCGGCTGCAACTTTCCCAACTCTCCATGCGGTTTCTGTGGGAATAGCGCGGATATCTACGGAGTAAAAATTGCGGCCTGTGGGTAATACATCGGGGCGGCCGCGGGTGGGTGCGCCGGATGCGCCGCTGGCTATGTGGCCCCCATCTAAGCCACGCAAAAGATTGGTAATTTCTTGGTTTGTTTGGAGGAGTGATGGTAAAAGATAGTTTGCTATCCAGTCTATTTCTGGTTTGGTTGCTTTTCCTATGGGGAGATTTTTAATCGCCGATTCATGGGAGTCAACCGGGAGATTTTCGATTAATTTATCGACTAATTGGATGGCTTGTTCTTCTATTTCTGCTGTTAAATCGCCCGCTGTGCGCTGTTGAATTTGGGAGGTGGGATCGGAGGTTAAGGGGTCGAAATCATAGCCTGAGTCTTCTGCTAGGGCGCGGGTTAAGCCCGATCGCCCGTTGGTGGGATGGCGGGCGATCGCAATGATCAAATCTCTCAACTGTCGCCCTTGGGGGCACTGTCCAAAAATGTGCAATCCGTCGCGAATTTGGGATTCTTTGAGTTCGCAAAGATAGCCATCGGTGCGGGTGATAAATTCGGTAAATTCTGATTTATTTAGTTGAATTCCTAAGTCTTTGTCTAAGTTTTCTTTGTTGGTGAGGGCGACAATGCGATCGCGAATCATCGGTAATCGAGACGGGTCTAAGCTTTGCGCCTCGCAATATTCGTCGATTAAGGCCTCTAACTGCTGCAAAGGCCCATAAAGTTCGGCGCGAGTCATGGGCGGGGTGAGGTGGTCGATTATCACGGCTTGCGATCGTCTTTTTGCCTGGGAACCTTCCCCCGGATCGTTGACAATAAACGGATAAAAATTCGGCATCGCGCCTAATGCAACTTCGGGATAACAATTACTAGATAAAGCGACACTTTTACCGGGAAGCCATTCTAAATTACCATGTTTTCCGGCATGAATTATTGCCTGACTTCCAAAGTTTTGCCGCAGCCAATGATAGTAAGCTAGGTAATTATGAGTTGGTTCTAAATCCGGTGCGTGATAGTTCAAACTAGGGTCAATTTCATATCCCCGCGATGGTTGAATTCCCACAAACACATTCCCAAACTGAATCCCCGGAATCGGGAACAGGTTCGCCGTCAGTAGTTCCGTTTTTTCCCCCGTCGCCAACCCCCATCTATTACAAATTCCATCCTGTACTTGCTGCGGCAAAGTTGCAAAATATTCTTGATATTCCGCCAAATCTAAATATTGATTTATAGGGCGCAATTCCCGTCCTTCCGGGTCATTTGTCACGCCGGATGTGAGCATTTCAATTAACTCGTTGCCGCTGTGGGGAATATTATCTACTTGATAACCAGCTTGCTGCAAAGCTTTCAGGATTTCCACACAGCTAGCAGGCGTATCCAAGCCGACACCGTTGGCTAATCTGGCGTTGCGGGTGGGATAATTGGCGAGAATGATGGCGATGCGTCTGTTGGCTGGGGGAGTTTGTTTGAGGTTTACCCAGTTTGTAGTTAAATCTGCTACAAATGAAATGCGATCGACCGCAGCGACATAACCCACAACATCAGTTTCTAATTCGCTATTCCAAGTTTGGACAGCCTTAAAAGAAACCGCCCTCGTAATGATTTTCCCATCCACTTCTGGCAAAGCTACATTCATCGCCACATCGCGGGGCGAAAGTCCTTGCAAGTCACTTTCCCGCTGTTGTAAACCACCGCCACTAAATATGGCTTGCAAGACTGGAACATCTAATAATTTTAAAGTATTTTGTTCTGAGTCGGGACTGTTGAAACCTGAAACTGCAAAACTTGTCGTGTTCAGCAATAATTGAATTGGTTGTGCGTCTTTGGGTTGAAAATATTCCAGCAATTCCACTTGCAATTCAGGTTCCCGCAAGGAAGACACAAACACGGGAACGGGTATTAAGTCTCGCTCGGATAACGCTTGACAAAGTGCATCGATTGGTGCAAGATTTCCCGACAGATAATGAGCGCGATAAAATAAGATTCCTACCGTAGGGGCGGTGCCCCCGTGCCCGCCCTCTTCCTGTCCTTTAGCATCTGTTTCCAGCCCCGGAGATCCCCCCCAGCCCCCCTTAATAAGGGGGGAGCAAGAAGTGGTCAAAGTCCCCCTTGTTAAGGGGGATTTAGGGGGATCGGAATCAGGAATCAAAGTCCCCCTTGTTAAGGGGGATTTAGGGGGATCGGAATCAGGTTGAAAAGTTTCAAAACCAGCCCTCGCATTCCCTCCCCAATCATAAATTCCAACGCGGGAAACGGTTTGAGGTAAAGGTGGATGGTAAGCAGTTTTGAGACAAGTATCAGCCGCAAATTTTAGGGCATTCACAAAGTTTTGGACTCCGCCTTCTGTGAAGTAGCGCCATAGTTGATTGACTGCTGACAGCGATACATTTGAATGACTGATTAAATCGGGGTCTGGACTGTCCTCACCGGGCATTATAATCAGTTTAGCTTGGGTTTTTTCCACTGTTTCGCGCAGTATTTCCAAGCCATAAGACCAATAGGAACGCCCTCCTAACAACCTTAAAATAATTACCTGGGCGTGTTGTAAAATTTCTTCGGCATAGGTGTCAATGGTTAGTTGTTGCTGCAATTGCAGGAGATTCACCGCGCGCAGTTTGGGGAATTCTGCTGGTAGTTTTGATGCAGCGGCTGCGAGGGTTTGAATATCTGTATCAGCCGCACTAATAAATACGATTGGTGCGGGGGTTTGTTGGATGAATATTACTCCTTCGGCTTGGGGGTTCCAGCCTCCTGGTGTTGCGGCTATTTTGTGCATTAATTTTTAGTTTATGTTGATAAATAATGAAAGGTGCGATCGCTCTTAGTATAACATGACTTATTTTAAATCCGGTTGGATTAGAATAATTGAACCACAGAGGGCGCAGAATACGCAGAGGAAGAGAAGAGAGAGATGGATGATTTTCTGTTTCCGAGGTTTCTATCTATAAACTGATAACGAAAACTCCCAAAACCATGATGGCTGCGCCTAGTAATCTTTGTTGTATGTCTTTTTCTTTGAAAATAAAGTGACCGAACAATACACCCATTAAGACGCTAGTACGTTTAATTGCTATCACTTGTACTACTAAAGTTAATGTCAAAGCTTGCATTTGACAAAGCACTCCAATAGCATTGAAAAACCCCATAGCTGCTAGCATGGGTAATTGTTTGAGGATTTTGCGGCTGGGATTTGGGGTTTTGTGCAATAAAATTGGGAGTAGCAAGATACTCATTGTACCAAATATAGAAAATATCCAAAAAATTGGGGATGAATTTTGAACTCCTATTTTGTCAAAATTTGAAGTAATACTCCACAGGAATGCTACCATTAACATCAATTTCGGTCCTGGTTCTTTTACCAGTGCTTTGAAGGGGGCTAAATATCCCTGGGATTTATCTTTGATATTGAGTAAGTAAGAGCCTGATACGATTAGAAAAATGCCAATATAATCAAAAAGTTTGGGATATTCACCAACAATTAAGGGTGAAGTTAGCAACATGAATAGCGGTGTCAAAGCTACCAGGGGTACTGTCAGGGATAAATCTGATACTTTGATGGCTTTGATGTAGAGTAGGGCTGTGACAGCATTGATGCTACCTCCGATTAATAGGGCGACCCAAAATTGAGAGTTTAATGCCGGAATTCCTGTATAAATTACCCAGGGAGTCAAAGAGATGACTGAAAAGAATGAGAGGGACCAAGCGACGACATATTCGTCACTTTTTTTGAGATTTTGTTTGCCAAAAACGTCTTTGACGGCTTCAAAGAATGCGGTAAAAATTCCTAAAATTAACCAAGTCAACCTAAGTATGCCCTCCTCACTCGATCGTCATTTAGCAAATCTGATGCCAGGCCTGTGAGAGTAATGTTACCAGCTTCTAGTACATAACCTCGATCGGCAATTTGCAATGCTAAACTGGCGTTTTGTTCGACCAAGAGAATTGTAACGCCTGTGGAGCGCAAATGTTGAATAATCCCAAAGATTTCTTTGACTATGGCGGGGGCTAAACCCAAACTGGGTTCGTCTAATAGTAGCAGTTTTGGGCGCGACATCAACGCGCGGGCGATCGCCAACATTTGCTGTTCCCCACCGCTGAGGGTTCCCGATAATTGATTGCGGCGTTCTGCTAACCTGGGAAATAGTTTAAATTGGTACTCTAAATCAGCTTTTATGGCCACTGTGTCCGATCGCACATAGGCCCCTAATTCCAAGTTTGTCAACACCGTTTGCTGCGCCAAAACCCTTCTCCCTTCTGGGCTGTGGGCGATTCCGAGTTTGACAACTTCGTGGGCTTGGCGGCGGGTAATATCGCGCCCGTTATAGATAATTTGCCCTTGGTGCAAATTAACTATTTTGGAAATAGCCCTGAGTGTGGTACTTTTCCCCGCACCATTGGCACCGATGAGGCTGACAACTTCGCCTGCATTAATTGTGAGATTAATATTTTGCAGGGCTTGAATTCCGCCATAATTTACAGAAAGGTTTTTGAGTTCTAAGAGGATATTTTGAGTGGTTTTAGGTGGGGTTTCGTGCATTTTTTGTAACTTGATATGTTGATAATCTTACTCGTTCCCAGGCTCTGCCTGGTAACGCAGATCCAGAGGCTCTGCCTCGATTTCGCCTGTTACCAAACGAGGCAGAGCCTCTAGATATCGGTTCCCAGGCAGAGCCTGGGAACCAGTGAAACTGTTTATCTATTTTTCATCTCCCAAATAAGCTTCAATTACAGCAGGATCGTTCCTGACAATCGCAGGTTCTCCCAAAGCAATTAGTTGACCGAAATGTAGCACGGCAATGCGATCGCACAATCCCATCACCAGCGGTACATGATGCTCGATCAATATTACAGTTAAATTGAACTTTTGGCGCACTTCGCGGATAAATTCGCTTAATTTGTGCTTTTCATTCGGATTCATGCCCGCCGCTGGTTCATCTAATAACAATATTTGCGGTTCTAGGGCTAAAGCACGGGCAATTTCTAAACGTCTTTGGTCGCCATAACATAAGTTTTTGGCTTGTTCGCCAGCCCGATCGCCCAATCCGACCAATTCCAACAATTCCAACGCTTTTGCGTGGGTTTCGCGCTCCATTGCGTTCGCTGCTGGTAACGCAAATATGCCCGCTAGCAGTGATAAAACGGGATTGTGCGATCGGCTGTGGATGTGTCGTGCGATCGCCACGTTTTCACTAACATAAAGTTCCCCAAATAACCGGATATTTTGAAAAGTTCTGGCAATACCTTTATTCGCAATTTGATAAGGTTTCAATTGGGAAATATTTTCATTTTGATAAATCAGATTGCCACTAGAAGCAGGTATTAATCCAGTCATTACATTAAATAGAGTAGTCTTACCAGCGCCGTTAGGGCCGATTAGTCCAAATATCTCGTCTTTTTCAACTGTAAAAGATACGTTGTTTACGGCAATTAAACCGCCAAAGCGGCGAGTTAATCCTTGGGCGGCTAAAACCGGATTGGATTTTGAGAGATTAAGGGGTTCGGAAATCATCAAGTATGATAAAATAGTGATTATCTAATTATGCCTGAGACTTCGGCAAACACGAATAAATGCCATCATGTCATTGCGAGGAAGGAAGCAATTCGCTTGCGCTTTGGGATTGCTTCCTTCCTTTCGCTGCAAAACGGTTGTTGTGCCGCATTACACTGTCGCCATTTCATACTGGATATCGGGGGATGCTGGCTCAAAATGTAGTACCATGAATTGCTCTGGACGTAACCCGACAGACTCGTAAGTTCGTCCATTGCGATCGCTAAATTCAACTTCAAATGCAGCACCATCTGCTAGCATCTCAACTATCGTCCCAACCTGCCCGCGCCACAAATTGTACTGGGGAAGGTCAACGGTCAGGGCTACAACATCTAGCAATTTGCTTGTACTATTTATCATGTTTATCACCTACACTAATTACAAAGGATAACAGGTCGTTAATTTGGGAATTTCCGACCCGCGCTCAATGATCCAGCCACTCCGAAGAGTTGCATTTCTATTTTGCCATTCTATGCTAAAGTCGAGAGTGTAGCGTTGCCCAAATTCATCTTGCCTCCCTAACCGAGCTTCCTGAGTCTTAACGACTTCAAGCAAGATTTGGCGCAATTCCTCAGCATCGTCAGCCGTCATCCCCATAATTGACGAAAAAAGCCTTGCTTTGTGCTTGCCATCGTCGTGTTCTAAATTGAGGCAGTAATCACGAAGTTTACGAATATCAACAACTGCATTCTTTGCATTTGGAATGAGCATAGGAAAGCTGATACAGATAAGTAACTTTCAGTTTATCTCAAAATCTGCTTCACCACTGACAAGCACAAAATTACATCGCCCGGAGTCCCGAAAACAGTTTGATGAGAATGTATACACAATTATTCAAATGACTGAAACTGCTCCTCAAATACAAGGATTCAGGCCATGACAAAATACTACCAACAAAGATTAATTGCCGTAATTGCCCTCTCGTTTCTATCTTTCACATCGCCTTTGCTGTTGATTCGGAATGCTACGGCTGAAAACCTGAGCACATCCACGACTAATCCCAAAGAAATTGCCTCCCTCATTGAGAAGTTAAAAACTAACGATAAAAAGGAACTTGATGCAACTATTAAAAAATTAGTAAAAATAGGTGAACCAGCCATACCGGCTTTGATAGAAGCTTTGCAGGATCAGAATTTGCTAGTCCGCCGGAGTGCCGCCCAGGTTCTGAAACAAATTGCTGGCCCTGCTATTCCTGCCCTTGCTAAAGCCTTGAAAAACTCAGATGCAGATGTGCGTAGTGGTGGCGCCTCTGCCTTGGGGATAATCGGTGCAGAAGCTAAAACTGTGGCGCCACAGCTAGTTCCCCTGCTTAAAGACTCAGATGCAAAAGTGCGTAAGAGTGCAGCCTCTGCTTTGGATAATATCGGTGTAGAAGCTAAAACTGCTGTGCCACAGCTAATTCCTCTGCTTCAAGACTCAGACCCAAAAGTGCGTAGGAGTGCAGCCTATGTTTTGGGGAATATCGGTGTAGAAGCTAAAACTGCTGTGCCACAGCTAATTCCTCTGCTTAAAGACTCAGACCCAAAAGTGCGTAGCAGTGCCGCCGATGCTTTGGGGAATATCGGTGCAGAAGCTAAAACTGCTGTGTCGCAGCTATTTCCTCTACTTAAAGACTCAGACGCAAATGTGCGTAGCAGTGCAGCCTCTGCTTTGGGGAATATCGGTGTAGAAGCTAAAACTGCTGTGCCACAGCTAATTCCTCTGCTTCAAGACTCAGACCCAAAAGTGCGTAGGAGTGCAGCCTATGTTTTGGGGAATATCGGTGTAGAAGCTAAAACTGCTGTGCCACAACTAATTGCTCTGCTTCAAGACTCAGACCCAAAAGTGCCTAGCAGTGCAGCCTCTGCTTTGGGGAATATCGGTGCAGAAGCTAAAACTGCTGTGTCGCAGCTATTTCCTCTACTTAAAGACTCAGACGCAAATGTGCGTAGTAGTGCAGCCTATGCTTTGGGGAGAATCGGTGCACAAGCTCAAAAAGTTGTGCTGGAGATAGTTCCCCTGCTTCAAGACTCAGACGCTAATGTGCGTCGCAGTGCAGCCGATGCTTTGGGGAATATCGGTGCAGAAGCTAAAACTGCTGTGTCGCAGCTATTTCCCCTGCTTCAAGACTCCCAGACAAAGGTGCGTAGCAGTGCAGCCTATGCTTTGGAGAGTATTGCTCTTAGCCTTCAAGAAAAAGCAAAGACGCTAACTTTAACGGAGTTAAATCAGGCTGTATCAAATTTAGACTCAGCCTTGAAAATTTTGGCTGAACCTAAAGCTCATTTCTCACAACGAACGATCGCAAATATCCGTGTATACATCAAAGAACTCAAAGCCGAACAAAGCGAGCGTCTATTTGTCAAATCAATTCTCCAAAATCCCTACGTCTGGGGAACCGGAATTTACCTATTATTACTCTTTGGAACCTTTGCCATCCGCCCACTGTGGCTGCCCAGAATCTACGAAATCTTAAAACAGATCGGCTTCAAAATACCACTTCTCGGTACAGATGTATCCCTCGGTTTTTTGCTATTTCTCAAATACCATCCCAGAGTCCTCGATGCTTGGGTGACAGCACACATCCAAGCCACGCAGAAGGAATTTCAGAAGCTGGAAACAGTGCACGATATGGAAATTTTTGTTCCCATTCGCGTCGAACTCAACAACAACAAAACTATGAGCACCCTCAAAGGCAAAGATTTACAGCCCACATTTGCTCAAAAGCGCGGCTGTTTGTTGATTTGGGAAGAAGGGGGAGCAGGAAAAACCAGTTTAGCTTGTCAGATTGGCAAATGGGCGATGTCCGATCGTCCTGAAGAACGCATTTGCAATCATCGAATGCTGCCAGTTCTAATCGAAGAAGAACTAAACATTAAAGTAGCAGAAGGCAAACAGCCATTAATCGAAGCAATTCGCGGTAAATTGCAAGATCTAACCGACACTGCCGAGCCGATTTATGAAGAATTATTAGAACAATTGCTCAAACAGCGGCGCATCCTAGTCATCGTCGATCACCTCTCAGAAATGAGCGAACATACACAAACAGCAATTCGACCGGGAATGCCAGATTTCTACGTGAATGCTTTGCTCGTAACTTCGCGGCTGGAAGAACCTTTAGATCTAGTCACGAAGACAGCAATCAAACCTCTCCGCATTGCGGGAAATAGACTGTCATCGTTCATGGAAAGCTATCTCAGCCAACGGCAAAAGCGCGACTTATTCAGCGATACAGAATTTTTAAATAACTGTATCCAACTATCCACAATCGCCGGCGACAGAAATATAACTGTTTTGCTAGCAAAACTCTATGCCGACCAACTCATTGCCAAGAAAGAAGGGGCAACAGACGGCAATTTACCGAATAATATTGCTGAGTTAATGCTGCAATACTTAAACCAACTCAACCGCAGTGTAACAGAGGATAAATTCAGCGATTCCACCGTCCACAAAGATGCTAAAATCATCGCTTGGGAATGCCTGAAGCCAAAGCCAACCTATTGCCCCGCAGCGGCAAACCGTCAAAAAGCGATAGATGCTCTGGGTGAAGAAAATGCAGAATCACGGCTCAAGTATCTAGAAGAAAAACTCAGCATCATCCAAACAATAGGTGTCGCCCACAACAAAATCCGCTTTGCTTTAGCTCCGCTAGCCGAGTATTTAGCTGCGTTGTATTTGCTAGATATTAACGGAACTGATGAGAGTAAATGGCAAGATTTCTTGAACAAAGCAGACTCCCAAAATTCACCAGAAGGAATCAAAGGTTTTATGCTAGCAGTAAAAGATTGCTATCTCGATAAAATTCCCGGTGCAAAAGATACCGATTTTCTGCCACAAGAAATCACATCACGCTATAATGTAACAATTACCGCAGTGGCTGTATCTCCTTAACATCTCGCAGGGATAATTGTTTGACACTCCCTGGCGTGAACGCACGAGGATTCTTTGATCTACGACATGACTTGCTGATGCAGGATTTCTCCAGCAAAAGTAGAGGAATCATCTCCCAAAGCGTTGCTTGCATTTAATGCAAAGGTTCCGGTATGCCCTACCGTACCCAATCCTCGACTGAGGATATTTCTAGCTGCATTGAAGTCTCTATCCATTACACAACCACACTGACAAACGTGTGTTCTAGTAGATAGCGTTTTCTTGACAATTGCACCACAGCTAGAGCATTCTTGGCTAGTATATTGCGGATTAACCGCAACCGTGACTTTCCCAAATACTTTGCCAAAGTATTCAAGCCAGATACGGAACTGATACCAAGATGCGTCGTTAATCGACTTCGCCAAACAGTGATTCTTCGCCATATTCTTGATCCTCAAATCTTCGTAGGCTATCAAGTCGTTTGACTGAACTACGCACCTTGCAAGTTTGATTGCATGGTCTTTGCGCTTCCTACTTATTTTGAGGTGGCGTTTTCCTAAAATCTGTCTAGCTTTGCCTCGATTCTTTGAAGCTTTAACTTTTCTGGAAACACGACGTTGACAACGCTTGAGGACTTTTTCACCTTTTCGGAGGAATCTCGGATTTTCAACCATCACTCCGTTGGAATCGGTATAATATTCTTTCAGTCCTACGTCTAACCCAATGGTATTCCCAGAAGATTCCGTTTGTTCTTTTCGGTGAACATCAATAGAGAATTGAACATATACGCCCGAAGCCCGTTTCACCAATCTCACCCGTTTTATTTGGCTAAAGGAGTAAAAATGTAAATCCCGTGTTCCTTTGAGTTTGAGTTTCCCAATTCCTTTTTTGTCGGTAAACTTAATCGACTTCCGATCTTCTGCTAACTTCCATCCAGTAGATTTATACTCAACTGAGCGACAATCTTTCTGGAATTGCGGATATCCTTTTTTACCAGGAATTCCTTTTTTGCAGTTCTCATAAAATCGGGAGATAGCAGACCAGGCTCTCTCAGCGCTAGCTTGTCTAGCTTGAGAGTTGAGTTCCGAGGCAAACGGAAAGTCACCAGCCAATACAGCGCAATATTTGTTCAAATCATACTTGTCCACTTTCTGGTTGTCCATCCAATAGCGTAAACAGCTATTGCGGACAAATTGGGCTGTACGAATTGCTTCATCTACTGCTGTGAACTGACTTGATTTTCCGTAGGCTTTGAACTCAAAAACTAGCATGGCTTTACCTCTTATTTTATGCTAATCTATTAGGAACAAGACTTGCTGGCATTGCAACAAAGTTTTATAATTAAAGCCGTCCTATAAGGCGATGTGCTGAGCGTAGCCGAAGTGACGGGGTTTTCAACCCAGTTTTCTGATAACAATGTACATACCAGATTCGCAATCTTCCCCAACAAAAGTGCTGCCGACGATGTACGATCTACCCAGTGAAGACCCGGAGCACCCAGGCTTGCCTGACGAATATCATCAATGGCAAGCACAACTTTTGTCTGCTAGCTGCATTCCTTCTAATTATCCACGCGATCGCGTATTTTCGGCCAGCGATCTGAATCTATACTACGATTCCAACCATCCCAATTGGTACAAAAGACCCGATTGGTACTTAGTTGTGGGCGTTTCGAGATTTTATCAAGACAGAGACTTGCGCCAAAGTTACGTGATTTGGGATGAAGCAGTCAATCCTTTGATTGCGATCGAATTTCTGTCACCAAGTACGGAAGATGAAGATTTGGGGCTGACAGAATCTGAACCAAACAAACCTCCGACTAAGTGGCAGGTTTACGAGAGAATTTTGCGGATTCCTTATTACTTTGTGTTTAGCAAATACAACAATCAATTGAGAGTATTTCGCTTAATTGGCAACCGTTACCGCGAACAAGTGTTAACTGGTTCTCGATTTTGGATACCGGAAATACAGTTAAGTTTGGGTTTGTGGCAAGGTGCTTTCCTGCAAAATGAAAGGTTGTGGCTGCGCTGGTATGATATTGATGGGAATTTGATTCTGAATCCTGAAGAATTTGAGAGACAACGAGCTCAATTGGAAAGCCAACGAGCCGAGTTTGAAAGACAGCAAGCAGAAATTGAAAGACAGCAAGCTGAATCAGAAAGGCAACGTGCTGAATTTGAAAAACAGCAAGCTGAATTAGAAAGGCAACGTGCTGAATTTGAAAAACAGCAAGCTGAATTAGAAAGGCAACGTGCTGAATTTGAAAAACAGCAAGCTGATTCAGAAAGAGAGCGGGCAAATCGTTTAGCCGATCGCCTCCGAGCAATGGGCATTAATCCCGATGAGCTGTAAAATGAAATAATAGGACTTTCTCTTTCATCCAAAAATAAAATTAGTTGGTAATGAGGACTGGAGTCTTTAACTGCTGGTGACTAAAGTCCTCACTACAAACATTTTTTTAAACTGTAAGATGAAATAGTAGCGTTAAATGCTGCTAGCACTGTCCATAAAAAATTATTAACAAAACACTACTTATGCCAGAATCTACCTCATTGCGCGATCGCTACTTAGCCCTGATCGACAAAATTGTCGAAATCACCCTCAAGGGTCAAATTCGCTCCAAAGAACAAGTATATCAAATGCTCGTCCAAGACATCGGCACCGGCACTGGCGAAATTTTTGAACGCTGTTTCGGAGAACGCCTAGATGCCACCGAAAACCTGCTCAAAAATGAAAAAGACGAAATCAAACAAGCCAAAGCAAATCGCACCCTCAGAGCGCTAAAAACTATCCAAGGAGAATGGGAACGCTGGCAAAAGGATAACCGAGTTTCCAGTGCGATCGCCTCGGCCATCCAACAAATCCTCACCGCCGAATCTAACGCCCGTCTTCTAGCATTATTACAAATAATTGACCCCAACAAAGAACTGCCCCTGACTCTCGATCAATTGCAGCAATTAGCAAAATCGCTGCACCAACAAATGCTGCAAACTTCCAATCCCGAAACCGAGCGGGACTTGCAGCAAATCACCGCTGGGATTGCCAAAGGTTTAGAATCTTGGCAACGGCTGGAACCGGAACTTGTAGGCTGGATTTATCAGCCACAGCAGCTAGGATTTGCCGGTAGTCCCGAACAAACTGGACCTTGGGCTTTTTGGGCAAAAAAGGTGAAAAGTCCGTTTCCTCACGCTCTTTTGCAGACAATTGCGATGGGTGAATCGATAGTTGAATTGGCTGCGAAACAATCGAGTTTAGAATTGGGCGCTTTGGTGGAATTAGCGATTATTTTGCAGTGCTTGCAGCGGGCTTTGGCGACATGGTTTGACAAGCAAGTTTACGACTCCAAAGTTTCAACCAAAGCTTCAATTTCTACTTACATTACTTTTTCGGTAATTTGGAGTCAGTTGGCCAGTGGATTTAATAATTCTACCAAAAGCGGCGAACAGTTGGCAAATGCTTGTTTTCAAGTAACGTTGCAAATTTTGCGGGCTTTTTCTCAACGGGAATACTTTCCGCTTTACGGCGGGATTTTCGCCTCCTTTGATGGCAAATCTCTGCGGCATACTTTGGAGTATTTAGATGAACCGCTGCGACGGGTTGAAGGTACTCAAGCTAAGGCTCGAATTTTGACGCTGTTGGGTTATTCGATGCGGGCTGTGGGAGCCTATGAGCGATCGATCTTACTGCACAAAGAAGCGCTGGAAATTGCCCGTAGGGAAGATGATAAAGCCTGCGAAGTTGCTAATCTCAATCACATCAGCCGCAACTATGTTTCTCAGAAAAACTATCAGGAAGCGATTAATTACAGTCAGCGGGCTTTAATTATGGCACGACAAGCGGGTGAGCGGCAAGGTGAGGCGAATGCTCTAGCTAATTTGGGTTATAGCGAGGTGTTTCAGGCACGACAATTGGAGGATGTGGAGCCGGAGGTGTATGAAAGTGCGATCGGCTATTTGGAACAAGGCTTGTTGCTGTCGGAAAGGTTGGGAGATATGCAAAGTCAAGCTTTTTGTTCCAGCAGTCTGGGGATTGCTAAAATTGCGCTGGAAAATTCTGAAAGTGCGATCGAATATTTGGTCAAAGGTTGGCAAGCGGCCCAATTCTCCGGGGACTTGTATTTGCAAGGTCTGAATTTGGCCTATTTAGCTCAAGCTTATTACAGTATCAATGAGCTGGAAAAAGCTATATTTGCTGGCAGTTTGGGGATGTATATTTTAGAGCAAATTGGGGCGATGGAGTGGCGTCAATCGGCTGGTTTACTGACTATTTTGCGGGGACAAATGGGGGCTGAGGCTTTTAAAGAGTCTTTGGCTAAGAGTCGAGGAAGTATCATTCCGGCGATCGGAGTTGATGGCTATGATTACATCCCGGAATTGTTGGAAAAATATCAGCAATCCATTTAATATAGCGGGATATGAATTCCCTGTCTAATAGTGACAGTCCTCTCAAAGATGACTAATGGTTGAAAATTCTTCTTCTGATATCAAATCCTCTCTTCATTGGAATTATTAAACTCTCTCTTCTCTTCCTTCGCGTCCTACCCTACGGGAACGGCTTCGCCGAACGCGCCTTCGCGGTTAAATCATTCCGATACAACCGGAATTGATATGAGTCCTCTTGAGAGGACTTTTGCTTTGAGGCAGGGGTTTTAACCCCTGCCGGACTATCGGTTTTATAAAAGCCCTGCAATCGCTGAATTCTAGTGGCTACTTAACAGTCTTGAAGGTATCCAATTTGCCAGTAAATCGGTTGATAAACATCTGCAAAACAGTCCGCTTACCAATATTGATATTAGAACTCACTGCCATTCCTGACTGCAAATTAACTTCCACTTGATTCGGCTTGTCCTTGTTCAAAACAAACTTTTGATTGTTGAGCTTAATTGTGGTTTTAAAAGCGTAGTATTTCCGCAGTTCTGTGGGAGCCACAGCATCGCTGCTAATATCTATCACTTCACCTTCAGCAGTACCAAATTCCATCGCCGGGAAAGCTTCTACATTCACTTCCACAGGCACGCATTGGTATTTAGTCAAACCCAGTTTATCTCTGTTAACTTCCTTCTCAGGACAAGCGCAACTTTTACCTTTTTCGCAGTCAATCTTTTCTCCATCCAATTGTTTGCCGTGATACTGCTCCAATTTTGCCCGCTTCTGTCTCAAAGCATCCAATACCAGGGCTACGTTGCTATTTTCCAAATAAACTGTTGCTTGCAAACCGTTTTCGTCATCCAAAACTTTGAGCAATTTCTCAGTTTGCTGCGCTTCATAATAAGCCTCTTCGCAGCGTTTGGGGCGCGGTTCCCCCGGTTTCAACACTGAGTTAATAATGGATTGACAGATCGGATCTTTTGCCAGATCCAATTTAGATTTCTCCTTGGTAGAAGGTTTCAAATCAAAAATCACGCCGGATACTGGGGACTTCAGAACTTGAGTGTTACGGTTTTCCTGTGCCTTTTCTAGTTGAGAATTGATGTCTGATAACTTTTTCAGGTTTTCTACTTTGTACCGACTCAGTTGAGAATCGCTGCTGGCAATTTGTTTCTGGTTTTCGGAAATTTTAGTATACAGTTCTTTTGCCCAGGAATCCTTGGTGTTTTTCAACT
Source organism: Microcoleus sp. (assembly GCF_041354475.1). Taxonomy (NCBI): domain Bacteria; kingdom Bacillati; phylum Cyanobacteriota; class Cyanophyceae; order Oscillatoriales; family Microcoleaceae; genus Microcoleus; species Microcoleus sp. Next base: position 32,063 of record NZ_JBGJZU010000051.1, on the reverse strand, counting down.
GTTCCTCTGCTCGCTTAATCGATTCTTGAATTCGTTCTTGCTCTCCTCGCTGGCGTTGGATTTCAGCAGTGATTTTTTGGATGTCACCTTGTCTGGCGTTAATCTCACCTCTGCGGGTGTTTATCTCACCTCTGCGGGTATTGATGTCGCCTTTACGGGCATTTATTTCACCTTCGCGCTGCTTGATTTGATCTTGTTGTTTCAGGACATCGCTTTGGCCTCGGAAAACATCTTGCTCCTGTTTTTCTTTTTGGAGTTCAGCGATCGCTCCTGCTTCCACCAGTGGGCCTAGTCTGCTCAAAATGCCTTGATTGGACTTGAGCACCTGTTGGGACTTGGCTAACTGTTCGTCGGCTAAGATTTTCTGAGATTCGGCAGATTTTACTTGCTCTTTGGCAGAATCTAACTGTTGCTGAGAATAGTTTAATTGGTTCTGGGCAAAACCCAGTTGTTGCTGGGCGACTGTCATTTGATCGCCTGCTGCTTTTTCGGCATCTTCAGCTTGTTTGAGTTGTTTTTGCAACTCCTGAATTTGTCCTTGGACGGCGGCTGCACGAGACAGAAATTCCGATCGATAATTAACATAAAGCCCTTGCTGAGCTGCATCAAAGTTGCCGCTGGCTCCTCGGTTCAGGTAGAGTTCGTCAATTAAGGCTTGCAGCACTTGATTTTGTGCACTGATGCTTTGCCTATCTTTGATGGTTGATTCTAGGTTAGAAGGAATCGGACCTTGAATGCTGCCGTTTACCACATCTTGGTAAAATTTGTTTTCCTTTTCCAGGGCTTCTTTGGTTTTCTTCAGGGATGTGAAATCGGCACTGGATGCCACGGGGTTAAAAGTAAGCAAAGGCTGGTTTTTTTCTACGCGATCGCCATTTTCGACGTGAACTCTCACCACCGCCCCGGTAGCAGGCGCTTGGATGTCTCTGGCACCATCTTTGAGTTCCAATTGACCGACGGCGGGTACGGATTGTTCGACGCTAGCAAAATAGGCCCAAACTACTGCTGAAGTGGTCATCAACATGATCATCCACAAAAACAAGCGCGACCAAATCGCTGGTTTTTCTAGAATGACTGGTTGCTCTGAGAGCATTATGGATTTCATTGCCATGGGTTTACTTGTTATTAGTTATTTGGTAATTTTTTGGTTATCAAGTGTTAGATGACTCTTGTTGTTGGAAGAGGCAATAGTAACGCCCTTTAAGACTCATTAATTCTTTATGAGTTCCCTGCTCGACTACAGCACCTTGATCCATCATAATAATCACATCCGCATTTTGGATGGTAGTCAGACGGTGAGTAATGAAAAACACCGTGCGACCCTTAAAAGCTTCTGCTAAGTTATTACAAACTTGGCGTTCGGAATGATAGTCTAGGGCGCTGGTAGCTTCGTCCAAAATCAGCAGTCTGGGGTTTTGCAAGATTGTCCGGGCGATCGCCAAACGTTGCCTTTGACCCCCAGAAAGCGAAGAACCCCGCTCTCCCACTACCGTATTATAGCCAGCGGGTAAGCCCATAATAAAATCGTGGGCTACTGCTAGTTTCGCAGCTCGGACAATCTCATCCGTGCTCGCGTCGGGATTGCTCAGAGCAATATTTTCCTGCACCGTACAGTTAAACAACAAAGTATCTTGGAGCACCACCCCAAGTTGGCTGCGGAGGGAATACAATTCCACCTTAGCAATGTCATATCCGTCAATAAAAATCCGACCAGAAAGTGGCGGATAAAGACGCTGCAACAGCTTCATCGCTGTACTCTTACCGGAACCGCTTCCCCCCACAATTCCCACAAAACTACCAGCCGTAAATTCTAAATTCACATTAGCCAATTGCAGCGACCCGCTCTCCAGAAATCGGAAGGAAACCTCCTCATAGGCTACCTGTCCTTGAATTGCGGGCATCGGGATGTTGCTGCGGTCTTCATCGCTGGTTTCCGTGGGCGTATCGACGACATCCTTAAGCATATCGATCGACATTGACACCTCTTGGAAACTCTGCCAAACGCTGACAAACCTGAGCAATGAACCTGTCACGTTCCCCGAAATAATTCGGAAAGCAATTAACTGACCCAAAGTGATGTCATTTTTCAATACTAAATAAGCTCCCACCCACAACTGAGCTAAGTTACCAACTTGGTTTAAGAAGCTACTAACTGTACCGGCGGTAGTCCCGGTAATAATAGTTTTAAAACTGGCAGTAATGTATTTAGCATAGCGGCTAGACCACTCCCAGCGGGATTTCAATTCAATATTTTGCGCCTTAACAGTTTGAATCCCGCTGACTACTTCCACTAAATAAGATTGAGAGTCAGCAAAACGCATATTTCTTTGTTTAATCAGGCGCAGCACCAGGGGATTGATCAGCACGATCATCAGGGCAAGCACTGGTACGACGGCCAAAGATACTGCCGTTAACTGAACGCTGTAGGAGAGCATCACGGCGACGTAAACCACCGAAAATACTGCATCGAGAACTACTGTCAGGGCTGTACCAGTCATGAATTCCCGAATCTGGCCCATCATGCTAAATTTGTAGACCAAATCTCCCACGCGCCGATTGTCAAAGTAATTCTGGGGAAGCCGGAGTAAGTGGTCGATGACTTCGGCGCTCAATTTGACATCTATGCGGTTGGAAGTGTCTATGAACAAAAAGGTACGCAAAGCATTGAGGAGTCCTTCAAACAAGGCAACTCCTAACAGAAATGCCCCTAAAATATCTAGGGTATCAATGCTGCGTTGACCTAATACTTTATCAATAATTACTTGGCTAATTAAGGGATTGGCAAGACCGAATAGCTGTACAAAAAACGAGGCGAGCAACACCTCAATAAATACTGTTTTGTGTTCCATCAAGGCTGGCACGAACCACCAGAAGCTGAACTGTTCTTTTTGTTCAACTTGCGGGGCTTGTAGCAGCAGGACTTCTCCTGATTCTCCCCAGACTTCTCTAAACTGAGCTACGCGCTTTCGCATCAGCCCTTCTTCGGGGCTGGCGATGGTTAATTCCTGCTCGGTAATGCTGTAAATAATGGCAAAGCTGTCTTTCCATTTAATCATTACCGGGGCTTTGATGCGGTTGATTGCTTCTGCTGGTACTTGGGCCATTTGAGGTGTCAGGCCGATGCTTTGGGCGATCGCACCGCAGGCTTGGATACTGATGGAACCAGCGGTTTTTAACTGATTGTCGAGAACTTTGCGGATGATATCTCGACGAAACTTCATGCCAAAATACTTGCTTAACATCTGGAAGCAAGCTAGTGGCCCGTCTATTTGCCCTCGGCCCCGGAAAACTGGGTATTTAGCAGCATCCTTGGTTTGGCTCGATGAGGGTTCTGGGGGACGCGGTGGGGCGATGGTTACTTTGTCAAAGAGACTCTGGTTCTCCAAGTCTCCTGGTTCGATTTCTGCGGGATCGTTTAGGGGATCTGCTTCTGGTGTTGGTGGTGGGGGTTCCCGGAAGCCTACCAAGCGAGTGCCCAGGCGGCCTTCTACTTTTAGGGATTTGGCTTCGCCGTTAAGATGTAAGCGACTGCCGGTGGGAAAGTCGCCCAAGACGCCGCTGCTGACTAGCCAAATGCGATCGCCCTCTAACTCTTTGGCGAGCTCTTGGGTTTTTTTGTTACCATTGGGCAGGTTGATCACTTTCGCATCTTGCCAAGCTTGCACAGTGATGTCCTTGAGGTTAGAGGAAGAATCGGCCTGGCGTTGCAATTCTAGGCTCAACAGTTCAAATACTTCGCTCAAGGAACAATGTTCGCGAAAGGCTTCTCCAAATTGCGGCTGTTTTTCTAGTAAGCTGAGAAAATCTTCGGCTTGTATGACGATCGCAATTACATTTGTAGAGGCGATCGCAGTTTCGCAAGGAACACACCTGAGCAAACCCGCCCAGCCGAGAATTTCCTTGGGCTGTACCAACCGTAAACTGACGTGGCGTTGAGAGCGCTGGTCAAAGCCCAGGAGTCGGGCCTGACCATCATAGATAATTGCCACCTGAGTCGGCATTTTTTCCCGTTCAAACAACGGCTGCCCAGTCCGATAACCTAACAGTTGGCATTTCGCCACCAAAGCGGTGAGTGCCGTCTCCGAGAGTCGGTCAAAAGGGGGAGTTTGAGCCAGGAAATCCTGAATCTGAGATGGGGAAACAGCGGAAGAAGTCATCCGATTTTAGATTTTAGATTTTAGATTTTAGATTGAAAAATTGACTCGCACCCTTTACTGTTTGATGGTTGTCAGGATGCGGAGTTAGTCGATCGAGTCTCCACAGTCCAACGGCTCAATGGGGGGTAACTGACCCCTCATTGCTAGATCTTCATGAGATTGAAGACACCGAAGAGAGCGGCTGTAGCGGGCCTATTTTCGATATTTGTTCGGCTACCCAGGTTTCAAATAGTTCGTTAATTAAGTGCAGTCGCATCGATTCGTCTAGCTGAGCTGGCATGAATTTTTCTAGTCGAATAATGACCATCCATTCTGCCAGAGGACGTGGCATCCAAAGTTGATTTGGTTTGCTCACTGACAAAAGTTTACTGATTGCTGGGTGCGGCTGACTGAGGGGTACTGGTCCTAACAACCCGCCGGACTTGGACTCTGGGCCTTCGGAAAATTGCTGGGCCACTTCAGCAAAGCTTTGTTCCCCTTCCGAGATGCGAAAGTATAGTTCGTTGGCTAATGCTGGATTTTTAGTGCGGACCAGGGAATAGACTACGTGGTCTAGGCTGGCTTTGCGGGTTAAAAAATAGTTATCTACTTTAGGTCTCCAAGTTTCTTGCTTAAATTTTTCGATCAGCAAGGGTCTGGTGACCATTTCTTGAAGTTCTTCTATGGTCATATGCTGGCTGCGAAGCCAAGCTTCTCTGGCTTCGGGGGCTGTCAGTTGGTGCTGAACCAGAAAGTTCTCCAAGGCGGATTGGCGTTCTTCGTCGCTGCAACTGAAGGATGCGATCGCTTGGTCGATGATTACGCCCCGCAAAAATTGTGGCATCAACTGATAGCGCTTCAGGAGCGATGGCATATCCTGAGCTTGCAGTAATTTATCCCCGATTTGAAAAAGTCCTGTCATTTTTGTGTCTCCAACTGACTTGCGCTTCCCCTTTTAATCTAACTGTGGTAGGAAAAGAGCGACAACCACTAAACCACTAACAGTTATAATTCCATAGAATTTACCAGGACTAGCCGAGTAAACTTATTACTTTTCGATCGTTTTAACGGGTGCTGACGGCAGCTTTCACCGCGAGCGATCGACACCAGGTAGCGGGTCGGCTATATTTGGCAGAATTTGACGCTACCTCAGTTTCCCGATAATAGCAGACCATTAGCGGGCTAACGCTCTTCCTGTTTGTTTCCTGACGCTTGGTTTTCGGGGGGGTTCCCTAACAACTACATCTGGCAACATTCTCCAAAACTGGCCTGAGAGCGGATTCTACAAACATCAATCTGCTGGTGGGTAGGTACGGGAACCCGCCCCATATCACATTTAAATCCCCTTGAAAAATATCTCTTCCAACAAAGTTCCGAGTTTAAAGGAGTAAGCGCGACTGTCCAACAATTTTGGGTTGGTCGCCATTTGGCTTTGGACTCGATCCCGATAGTGCCGGCGCAATTCTGGGTTACTTCCCAATGCTTTGCTAATCTCCACATAACCATTCTCGCTGTTGGCTACCAATTCAGGAAGTTGTAGTTCTTGCATGACTGCTGCACATTGTCGAGAGCGCCCGGTTTGGCCGGCTCTCACCACCACCGGCAACCCCGCCAACAACGGTGCTACTAGGGATGCAGCGTCGCTATCGGGATAGGAGTCTAAATATATATCAGCCAATTTCAAACATTCTTGGTAATCGGCAGCCGTCGGCAACGCTTTGATCGTCACCAATCGCTGTTTGTCAATCCCCAATTCCGCAAATAGCGATCGCATTTGGTGATAAAAAGGCATCATGGGAAATTTTTCCCGGCGCGAATGAAAGGGATATAAAACTAAGATCGAATTCGGTGTAGAGGCAATTATTTTTGCCCAAGTCGCTCTCAATTCTGGGATAATTTTAAAAGCTGTGACACCGGACATAAATATTACAGATTGCTCCGTTGCACCCCAACTGGTTCTTGTTGGTTGAACAGTGGCTTTTTCTGAGGTTACAGGATAACTGAAACAAACTCCTGAGCCTTCTAAAGTGATTAATTTTTCCCGATGTTCTGGGGGTGCATCTGGGGGGGATATTAAATTTCCGGTCAAGAAGCGATCGATATTGCGAGCCCAGGTAGTCACCGGAACCGATAGAGCAGCAGCTATTTGGAGGCGCCCTAGTCGGTGTAGGGACAGCAAAGTGCTAGGTTTGGGGGTGTCGGTGGTATTGGTCCCCAGGAGCAGAATGTCTAAATTGTGCGATCGAATTTCCTCTACTTGACTGAGCAAGTCTGCTGACAGGTGTACTACCTTGTCAACCCGACTTTCAAAGTATTTACCCAAGGAATCCTGTGGCAGAGGATAGAAATTATACACAATAATTTCAAACTTGTTTCTGTCTAAATATTCACAACTTGCCAGGGCAGCAAAAGTCTCTGGTTCCGCACAAATTTGATCGAGCAAAATCCCCAATTTAATTTTGCTGCGTTCAGGGGCTGTCTGCTCAAAATTAAAGTCTATTTTACACCCTATATTCTTCAAATGATACTCAATAATATTAGTTCTTAACTTACCAACATCAAGGAGATTACATTCGCTGAGATACAAATTTTTTAAGCTGAGATTTTCCGCAATAAACTGCGCCAAATAACGCCAAATCTCCGTAGCCGGAAAACTGGCAATATTCCCAGCCACATACTCTATTAAACGCTGCAAATACTGAGCATATCGGGCCACTTCTCCAGTTTCTTGAAAATAAGTAGGAGACTGAAACAGGAATTTCAGAAAACCGTCAAAAAACCACTGAGGAATCGCTGCATTTTGATAGGACAAGGGCAACTGATAAGCGTCGCGGTACAGCATAGCTGCTAGCAGATATTGCAGCCTATATATAAGTTCTCCTCCTAGAGACAAAGTGGAACATAACTCCTGGACAAAACTTTGTTCTTCCGCAGTCAAGGTTTCATGTTTGATACCACTATCTAGTAGCAATTGGTGAGCTTTCCCCATGTCTCCCCTGTAAGCATTTTCACATTGCTCTGCTGGTAAATTCAGCCAATATTTAGCCATTTGTAGGCGGTATTTTCGCAGTTTTCCGACAGTAGACTCATTACTTGGCGATTTGTGATAATCTTGAATTAGCTTGGATAATTCAGAGGAATTTCGCTGAGTTTTGGCATCTAATTTTTGTTGAATAATTTGTTTGATTTGGGGATTCAAAAAACCGTATTCAGGGCTATTTAGGAGTTTCTGGTAAAATCTGACTACATCTTTATGATTTTCGCCAGCCGAGAAATTTTTCCAAGTTTGTTGTTCGGGATGAATCCGAAGTGAGGAGAGTGTTTGAGGGACAAATCCGATGTGATAATTTCCCATAATTCGCCACCACATATCTAAGTCTACATACTGAGATAATCCCGAATCAAATAATCCGATTTCGGCAAAAACGCGGGCGGCAATTAGGACGGTAGTCGGTTCACCAATTTTGTTGATGGGGTTGCTTAAACAGTTAGGATCTGCTAGTAATTCTTGTCCGGGCTGAATCGGTTTTAAATTTGACCAACCTTTGTACAAATCTTTAATTGATTGGGAAGCTTTTTGTAAAATGGGATTGGATTCAGATGCGTCTATGGTAATTCCACGGGGGGAAAAAATCATGCCTATATTTGGGTGTTTTTCGGCAAGTTCGACCATTTTTTCAATACATTCTGGTGCGAGTAAGTCGTCTTGAAACAGAAATTTAATGTATTTACCTTTAGCTTGGGAAATGCAGAAGTTCCAGTTTTGGGAGAGTCCATAGTTGCGGTGGAGGATGATGCGTAAATCTACTGAGGTTTTTGAGGTGAATGATTGGGCGATCGCAATTGTTTGGTCTGTGGAGCCGTCGTCGGATATAATCACTTCTATGTTAGGGTAAGTTTGAGCCAAAGCACTCTCAATTGCTTCGCCAATAAATGCTGCTCCGTTATATGTGGGAATGCAAATACTTACTAAAGGTTGTACTGTTTGGGGATGATTTAGCATGGCAGTTTTTGAATTGTTTAAATCTTGAAAATTCTGCGTGATTTGAGCAATATGTTCCAAACGTTTTTGAATTTTTTTACCGACAGTTGATGGACTTAGTAAAGTCTTAATTTCCTGCGCTGCTCTCGCTCCTATTTGTTGAGCTTCCCCGTAATTATTGAATATATGCTGCATTAAATAAGCGCTGTGTTCTGTATCCGGTTCTGCCCAAAAATTGCCTTTTTTGTAAGGGCCGCAATCTGCCTCAAGGGGAATTAATTTATATTTGACTAAAAAGCTATTGCCCACATTCATAAATTCTGTATTTGATGAATAAGCAGTAGCAATTACCGGTTTGCCATAAAACATGGCTTCTGCCATGGTTAAACCAAATCCTTCACAGCGATGTAGGGATACATAACAGTCGCAATTGTAGAGCAAACCATTTATTTCATTTTTAGATAAATATCCGTCTAAATGTTGAATGTTGGTCGCATTTCCGATGGCGGATTTTAACAATGCTAAATCTTGGATGTTTTTGTCGGAGTTGGAAGATTTGAGGAGAAATAGTACGCGCTCGTCTTGACCAAAGGCTTGCTTAAATGCTTGAATGGCAGCTAAAGGATTTTTCCGTTCGATGCGGCTGGAAAAGTCGAATATAAATAGAAAAATAAATTTATTTTCGGGCAAATTCAGGGATTTTCTGTTCAGGTAAGATGGGGGTAAATCAATGCTGGGCATTATTTTGATGACGGGAATTGGCGAGACTAGGGAAATTGCTTCGGCGCAGTAGTTGCTGTAAGTCCATATTTCGTGAAAGTTGTCAAATACTGGTTGCCATTTTTGGGGAAATTCGGGCATTTCCCAGGCCCAAAAGCCGATATTGTAGCGATTTTTAAAATAGCTGGAACCAGAATGTTTTAAGAAAGTGTTGACTTCATCGGCGTTGACTTGAATCAGGTTTATGGGATAAGGATTGTCTGGGCTGAAGTTTTGATAGCTGGTGTCTTGACTGCGGTGGGGACTGCGGGTGAAATTGTTGATAGTGAAGGGAATTTGGGCGGCTTCTAGGGATCTAATATTTGCTCTGACTCCTTCTCCCACTCCAAATTCACCGTTGATGTAGCCGGCGATGTTAATTCCTAAGTTAGGGTTCATAGTTTGTGCTATAATTCTTTTTTAGTTGATTTGGTGCTTGACAAATGTGCCGATCGCCATTGTATACTGGCATCGCCATGCTCACAAATTAGAGAAAGTGATCGATAGCATCAACCATGACCTCTTGAATCTGCTACCCCCGGATGCTAAAGTCATTGTCGAAATAGGCTGCGGTACGGGGGCTATGGGCGCACAGTACAAGCTGACAAATCCCCATTGTCAATATATTGGCCTTGAATGCGATCGAGAAAAAGCTAAAATAGCAGTCGATCGGCTAAACTGGGTGGCGATCGCCAATATAGAAGAAACCGACATCGCCAGTCTCGACATCGCCCCAGGCACCGTTGATTGTTTGGTGTTTGGCGATTTGTTACCTTACCTCAAAAATCCTTGGGATGTCCTCAAACAATACAGTGCTTTGCTGCATCCCAGGGGGCAAATTTTCGCCAGAATTCCCAATGTTCAATACTGGCGGCGCATTGTCAATTTGTTGCGCGGGCACTGGGAAAATGCCGATGGCAAAATGCAGCACTGGTTTACCCTAGAAAGTATTCAATCACTCTTTACTCAAGCCGGATTGCAAGTGTACGAATTGCAAGGAAAGGGACAAAAAACCGAAAATTTTGCCCAATTTCAGCAATTGCTGCATCCCATGGTCAAGGCATTAGAGCTACAATCGAGTAGTTTTGCTACGGAAACCAGTGCTGAATATTATATTGTGCGATCGACCAAAACCCCTGTACAACCACGCAGATTGCTGATTCAAACCATAATTATGGCACCTACAGGGTGCGATCGCCTGCGAGTATTGGAACCGGACAAATTTAGCGCTACAATTCCCGGTGTCCGCACTGTATCTGGCGTGAAAACACTCGAATTAATTGCCCCACTCCCTGCGGAAGAAAAAGTATTTATTTGGCAGCGGACAATCATGCAATATCCCGCCTATCTTCCCCGCATCAAACAACTCCTACAACAAGACTATTTAATAGTAGCTGAAATTGACGACAATCCCATCCGTCGCCGGGAATACGCAGACAACAATTACCTCAGCTACCGTGGCTGTCATTGCGTTCAAACTTCCACAGAACCCCTAGCCAAAATTTTACGACAGTACAATCCCAATGTTACAGTATTTCCCAATCAATTAGCCTATTTACCACCACCGCGCACTTATGTAGAAGATAATGTTACCATCTTTTTTGGAGCCTTGAATCGCGAAAAAGATTGGCAACCAATTATGGCAGCACTGAATCGAATTTTAGTCGCTCACAAACACACCCTTCGAGTTAAAGTGATTCACGATAGCCTATTTTTTGACTCCTTAGAAACCGAGCAAAAACAATTTGATTCATTTTGTAGTTACGAACGGTATCAAGAAATTATGTACAGTTGTGATATCGCTCTGTTACCGCTAGTTCCTAACCAGATAAATGAAATGAAATCTGACTTAAAATTTATTGAATGTGCGGCGCGGGGAGTGGCGGTGTTAGCAAGTCCTACGGTGTACGAACACTCAATTGTCGAAGGTGAAACCGGGTTAATTTATCGCTCAGAAAAAGAGTTTGAAAATAAGCTAAACTTGCTGATTTCCGATGCTCAAACGCGCCGACAGATAGCTGGGAATGCTTACGAGTGGGTCCGGGAGAACCGTTTGCTGTCCCGACACTACCGCCAGCGGCGAGACTGGTACTTGCAGATGCGGGATGAGTTGCCGCGTTTGAATGCTGAATTGCGCGATCGGCTACCGGAGTTATTTGATGACTGAATGTAGTAAAATTGATGAAGATTTATGCGAAAAATATTGGGAAAAATCCCCTCCAATTCAGCCCAGCCGAATATAATTCGCGGCTAAACCTACAAAGTCCCCCTGGGCGGACTAAAATACCGCTATTAATGTTTTATTGTTTAATGTTTAATTATTAATTCACACCAATGCGAATTCTATTCACTATTGCTCACTTTTACAATCCCAGTGGCGACGGCAAACACGCTTCCCAAAGAAACGATCCGCAACCGCGACTCAATGCTTTAACCGCCGCCGTTGCATCGCTGCAAGCTTTGTACGGCAAATCTCAGTGCATGATTCACATTGGCGAATGTGCAACTATCCCAGCCAATCAAGATCAGAATCACGAAATTGACATTGTGATTTGCACAACCCAAGGCTATCATCTGTTGTCTCAATTGCCGGTGCAGCCAAAATCTTTTATGCACCATGCTACCAAATGCGAACCGCTGCTGTTGGGGTTTGAGTGTCAGGCAGTTTTACGAGCTTGTCTTGACAAATATGATTATTTCTGTTACTTGGAAGATGACTTGATTTTACACGATCCGTGGTTTTTCAACAAATTAAACTGGTTTAGACATCACGGTGGCAATGGAAACTTGTTACAACCAAACCGTTACGAAGTATCACCTCAAGCCCCCGTTTTTAAAGCCTATATCGATGGCGATTTAACACATTCTGCTACGGCTAATTTTCAAAATATTGAGGAACAACGGCAGTTAATTGGCAAAATAATGGAACAAAAAATCGCTTTTGAGCGGGCTTTAAATCCTCATTCAGGGTGCTATTTTTTGAATGCAGAACAGATGGCTTACTGGGCTAAACAGTCTCATTTTTTGGATAGAGATACTAGCTTTGTTGGTCCCTTGGAAAGTGCGGCTACTTTAGGGATTATGCGAACTTTTAGAGTTTACAAGCCAGTTTCTGCCTATGCTAATTTTTTGGAGATTCAACACTTTGGGTCGAGTTTTCTCAAGTTAATTGGTAATAAGGTGAGACTTTCGGAAGTTTGATGAGAATATCCAAATCGCCTACTTTTTGGGTATAATGATATGGATTTGAACAAATTTATGCAGCCTCAAATAATCGTTCTAGCTTCTTAGTTGCTGGTAATGGTTTACCTTCCGCTTGACAGCTTTCGATTAGTAACTCCAGTACCTCTTGTGCATTGTAGATAGCTTCTTCATAGGAATCTCCGTGAGTTACGGGCTGCATTACATCTTCAAATTCAGGCAAAAATACGACAAAGCACCGATCCTCTTCTGACCATTGGATCATAACTGTATATTTCATGGTTCTGTCTCCTCTGCTTGGATTGGCCTCAGCAACTCAATTATTTGGTTTTACGCAATCTGTAATCGTTTCCCCAATGTCTGAGGTTCTGGTAGAGGTTTGCCATCTTCTTGATAGAGTTCAATCAATGTTTCTAATAATTCTTGTCCGTGTTTTGCCGCTTCTTCGTAAGTGTGTCCGTGAGTGCAAGGCTGCATGACATCGGTAAACTCAGGTAAGCTGACCACAAAAAGTTGATCTTCTTCTGACCACTCGATGATTAGACTATAATGGCTATTCATTCTTCTATCTCCTTCAGCTTCTGTAAATCAGAAATTACTCTTTTTTCGTGATAATTTGGCGCATCATCACCATCATTACCTGATAGTGTAATTTTTTCAGGTAATAAAGGGTGTTCCCATACAGTGTGACTGCCCTTTCCCTGTCTGTAAGTAAAGCCTGCTTTTAGTAATAGGCTTTTCAATTCTCTGATTTTTTTAGGCATGAGTGATGCCAGCTAACGGGGTTTACGATATTGTAGCCGATCGCCCAAACTACAAAAACCGAGTTGATTTGAGAAACCGGGTTTTTACCAAATCTGCGGGCTACAACAAAGTATTTTCGTAAAAAACCCGGTTTCTGGGCCCCATGTCTAAGTCCTATGACTCTCGCATCCCCCACAGATGTACAATAGGACGATCGCACTCCCCAACTCCAAGCGCGAACCCGACACTCTGCCCGAAATGGTCAACATCAGATAAAATGCAGTAAAAAACTAGAAAATGGAAGCAATACAACTGTCTTCGTTCTCAAACGAGTCAGAATTAATTCCTGCCAAAAAGCAGAAAAAAGCAAAATTAGGGCGTTACGAACGCATCCAACGCGAACTAGAATCAAATGACTGCGACCCCTACAAGATATTCATTGATATTGAAGCTCAGTCACTGCCAAAATCAGACTATACATTTGTCGATCTTTTTTGCGGTGCGGGCGGCATGACACAAGGTTTATTGCAAGCAGGTTTTCGACCAGTAGCAAGCGTTGAAATTAATCCCATCGCCTCGGCAACTCATACAAGAAACTTCCCTAATTGCCATCACTTGTGCGAGGATATAAACAACTTAAATCCTCAAAAGTTGCTAGCTGAAATTGGTTCGCCACGAGTTCATGTTGTTGTAGGTGGACCGCCGTGTCAAGGCTTTTCAGTGGCTGGAAAGCGCGACCCCAACGACCCTCGAAATCGCTTATTTAGAGAGTTTGTCCGCGTAGTCTCAGAAATACGCCCTTGGTATGTTGTCATGGAAAATGTACCCGGAATATTGACTATGCAAAAAGGAGCTGTTAAACAAGCTATTTGCGAAGCTTTTCAGGAAATTGGCTATCCCCATATGTCCGTTGCTGTTCTGGAATCAGCAACCTATGGAGTCCCGCAAATCCGCCCGCGAGCTATTTTTATTGCCAACAGATTCGGGATGCAAAATCCCTATCCCAAGTCGCAATTGTTGCCGGAACAATACAAAGGAATTGAGTCAGCAATTGATGATTTACCAGAGTATACTCCCATCCCCGAAATTAACCACGAATGGACTCGTCATTCTGTTCAGTACATGGAAAGACTTGCTAAAGTTCCACCGGGCGGTTCTTTGTATGAAAGCTATGCCGATGCTTTCAAGCGACAGTATCCGGGAAAACCGAGTATGACTGTTAAAGAAAATCACGGTGGCACTCATATTCATCCTCATCTTAATCGTGTTATTTCTGCTCGTGAAATGGCTAGATTGCAAACTTTCCCGGATTCATTTATTTTTGAAGGTTCGATGAAAAAGGCAATGTGGCAAATTGGAAATGCCGTGCCGCCGCGATTAGCAGAGTGTATTGGCTTTGCACTTATTCCATATTTGGCTGATATTGCGCTTAACAAGCCTAGCTTCGTTAATAAGTTCCTGTTACAGAAATCTTAAATTAGTAAAAAACGTAAGCGCATCTCATCTTGCTATTAATGGTTTTGCCTGACTCAGAAGTTCATTAGCCTTCTCTTTCAACTTATCCACCTGTAATTTATCATTACCTACTGAAAATGATTCAAGCGCTTGCTTTAATTCTTTCAGTGTTTCTAAAGGTAAAGCTTGAGCTTTTAGTGATTGCTCCAAATCTTTCCTATAATCACCTAGAAGAGAGTCGAGAGCCTCAAAGTACCTTTTAATTTGTTGATCCAATGATTGCTCAATCAATCGGTTAGATTGTTCTTGAATTTCTTCGACTTTATTGTCAAAGAATTTAACTATTTCACCCTTGAAAAGGATTAGGTTAACTGTATATATTTGTTTATATACAAGTTTGTCTAAGTCCACACGGAACCAACCCAAAAAGGCGCTAACTCCACCATAAATTGTGCTGAGTATTGAACTGTTAGCTACCATTGCCACTAAGCCAGCAGCAAACTGCACAAACAAATTACCAAATGCTCCTTCTAACAATGCTGCGAGTAAATCAGATAACCCATATCCTATGAATTCAAGATCGGGGGTATTCACTTCTATGTAAATATCAACTAGCTTGAGTATATCTGGCTTAAAAATAACATCAAAATCTCTTTTTAACCGATCTTGAGCGCGTTCAATAATAGGCTTATTTTTATTATATAGTAACTCGGATAATTTTTGAATCCTGCCTTCAGTCTGTTTATCCGTCTCTTTACAAGCGACATCCAATTGACGTTCAATAATTTGCTTCGCCGAAGCTGCTATTTGCTCAGCGAATAGCTTGGCATCTTGCTTACTATCAAATTCAAATTCATCCTTATCTCTATTAAAGAAGTTGGATATGTTGTCCCGCAAATTGGAAAATACTATTATAGCAGAATCTAAAACATACTTTTTCAATAGTGTGTCAAGTTCATTTTTTACATCTTTTTTGAGGTTTTCTAGGTTTGCGTTTACGGTTTCCTTTATTTGCTTTTTTGTTTCGGCAACCTCTTCATCTAGATTCCGACGGCAAGCAGTTAGACTAGAAAGCTCTATCTTAAGATCCTCAATTGCTTGCTGGAGCTTTTCAGCATTACTGTTAATGTAAGTCAGGTCATTTTTTGCATTATTACATAAATCATTTAGATGAGTAAGACAACGATTCAATGCAAACTCCATACAGCGGGGGGCAACTTGTAGCAAAATTACATTAATTGCTTCTTCCAGAAAAGATGCAAACTTTGATGCTTCCCAAAGTTTTACCGCTTTCTTTTGTAATTTCTCTACAGTTGCATCCTTCAGTTCATCCTCCCAATCAACAGTCCATACTTCTCTAGCTAATGCTTGGGCAGCTTCAGGATCTTTAATATCTTGACTACTGAGAGATGATTGACGGAGAAAATCCTTAGCGCAGAATGCTTGCCTAGCAGAAACTTCAAATACGCGGTCTGTGTTGGCCAGTTCGAGGTTATTAGCAACAAATTGTTTTACCATTTCGGTATCTATGTCACCTCGACGACGCTCATCGATTTTATTAACTAAAACATATAAATTTTCTTGACTGCTTGTTCTAATAACTTTGTGAACTTCTGCTTTAATCTTTTCGGCTGCTTCAGCCCTCAATTCAGTGAAATTAAGGACAAGTAGGACAAGTTGGCTACGCTTAAGTTGCTTGGAAACTACAATTTCTAGTTTTTCGCTGACTCCGGCTTCACTTGGCCCAGGCGTATCAACGATTACAAGATTACCTAGCTTCTCTAGTTGTTGATTTTGCTGTGTTCTGAAAAAAGGAGTTTCGATAGATGGAATGTCATTGTCATTGAGCAACTGGAGAGGATCTTGATCTTGGGATACCGCCAAAATGTTGCAAAGACGGATAATATGATTCAACTCTGTCAGGATCTTGTTGATATTCTTACTGCCAGAGATTTCTTCTGAAATTCCAAAATCTGTATCACTGTGGATTTCTTGGAGTAAACTTGCTAAATGCGGATATTCACCAGTATGCTTAAGAACTTCTTCCATCCCTTTCTGCTCAATTTTCAGCCTGATAGCATCCAATGCTTTCTTAAATGCTTCACAAATTCTAGGACTCAATTTTAGAATCGGCTCTGCTGCATTTTCTTTCAATACAATCTCTGTTGGCAGTGTTGTCATCGCTGTAGCAGAACTTGGCAGGAGTTCTTGACCAATAATGGCATTAATAATTTTGGACTTGCCAGCATTCATCGGTGCGGCAATAGCCATTCTGAGTTTTAGGTCTGTGACTCTACCAATCTCCTTTTCAATTTCCTGTTGATATATCTGGTACTTGTTTTCTGAGCTATCCTCAGACTTAAGTTCTTTGCTAGCGCGACCAATCAGACTGCTAACTTCTTGTAACAGGGCAATCACCTGTCTTTGTAGGTCTTGGACATTTGGGTTGGAGGCTTGATAAGTCATAGGGTTTTTAGTTGGTGTTTGTTTTGTGTTCGGTGAGTTATTTGGCGCTCTTTATTTGTTTCAATCGCTATTTGTTAATTAATTATCCAAATAAGAAAATGCTTCTTGAGATAATTGGTCATCGGTAAATATCCCTACTTCTTTCAAAACATTACTCAATACTTTTTTACTCAACTCTAAAAGTTTTTGATCGAAAGATTTCCAATCAGTATCTGTTCGTTCTTCGATTATACGAATATGCACTTTATTTCGACTTTTTCTTAATTTGTCTATATCATCATAAATTTCTCCATCTTCACCTAAAAGATTTTTGTTTCTTACTTTTTTAATCATTTGGTCTAAACTCATCTCGGTATTAATGGCATTTTCAAGCTTGACAAATACCTCACTTTCAATCTTATAGTGTTTTCCATTAGAATGTTTTTTTGTGCCAGATATTACACCCATAACTGATTCCCACTCATCATTCTCCCTTACTAATAGTTCATTTTTAATCATATATTCTTTTCCTGAAAGATCTCTTTTATTATTTTGTATCTTCATAACTAATTTCCAATCCGTAGTCGCTGGTTCACCACGAGTAACTATTAAATAGTATAATATTCCCTCAATAATTCCTGTGGTAGTAATAACAATAGTTTTAATTGTCTGTTTTTGTAAAACTGTTGTTAGCTTAAAGTATTGATTTTTATTGCTAAGCAGAAAATCAAGAGATTCTAAATATTGCAGATTGTAGCAAATATTACTTGTTAAAGCTTCATGATATTGATATTTTGTATCATCTCTTTCTATAAACTTCCTAGTCAACTGTGTTAAGTCAGGGATAGGTGTAGGAAGAAGTTTACCATTTTCTATTTTTAGCATAATGCTTTACTCGCTTATAATTTTTATTTCGTGAGCCGTCAACCCACATAAATGAGCTACCCTATCATCTATCTCAGCTTTCCCACTTCTTCTGACCATTGGATAACAACTGTATATTTCATGGTTCTGAAGTTTCGGGTTGAAATTATAGTCATGGACACCCTAGCCCACAAAGAAACCGGGTTTTTTAACTCTAATTGAGGGTTTTAAGCAAGTATTTTGGTTAAAAAACCCCGTTTCTGGCTACCCGTGCGCTCGTCCTGAATTATTATACACGATCACCCAATCGCCCCAAATTCCCCATCCCGACTCAAGACCGATACCTCACAGATGTACAATAGTCAGATCGCATTCCCCAATTCCCAACCGTGATTGACCGCTACACTCTGCCCGAAATGGGCAACATCTGGACTGAAACCGCCAAACTCAAAAGCTGGCTACAAGTAGAAATCGCTGTCTGCGAAGCTCAAGCCGAACTCGGCTACATCCCCGCCGCCGCAGTCGAAGAAATTAAAGCGAAGGCTAATTTTGACCCGAAACGAGTCCTCGAAATTGAAGCCGAAGTCCGCCATGACATGATCGCTTTCTTGACAAATGTCAACGAATATGTAGGCGATGCCGGCCGCTACATTCACCTCGGTTTAACCAGTTCCGATGTGCTCGATACCGCTTTGGCGCTGCAATTAGTCGCCAGCGTCAATATCTTGTTAGAACGTGTCGAAGATTTGAGCCAAGCTATTCGCTATCAGGCGCAACAACACCGCAATACTGTGATGGTTGGCCGATCGCACGGAATTCACGCCGAACCCATCACCTTTGGCTTTAAACTAGCAGGATGGCTGGCCGAAGTCTTTCGCAACCGCGCCCGATTAGTCAATTTGCGATCGTCCATTGCAGTCGGCAAAATCTCCGGTGCTGTCGGCACCTATGCTAATATTGACCCGCGAATTGAAGCGATCGCCTGTCAAAACCTCGGACTCGAACCCGATTGTGCATCGACTCAAGTCATTTCGCGCGATCGACACGCCGAATACGTCCAAACCTTAGCACTGTTAGCCGCATCGATCGAGCGTTTTGCAGTAGAAATCCGCAACCTGCAACGCACCGACGTACTCGAAGTCGAAGAATTCTTTTCCAAAGGGCAAAAAGGCTCCTCCGCCATGCCCCACAAACGCAACCCGATTCGATCCGAAAGACTCACAGGAATGGCAAGAATTGTCCGCGCCAACGCCGTCGCAGCCTTAGAAAACGTGGCGCTTTGGCACGAAAGAGACATTTCTCACAGTTCCGTAGAACGGATGATTTTGCCAGACAGTTCCACTGTCACCCACTTCATGTTAGTGGAAACCACAGACTTAGTGAAAAACCTGCTAGTCTATCCCGAAAACATGAAGCAAAACATGAATGTTTACGGCGGAGTTATCTTTAGTCAGCGCGTCATGTTAGCTTTAGTAGAAAAAGGCACGAGTCGCGAAGAAGCATACAAAATTGTGCAATCTTGCGCTCACGAAGTTTGGAACAAACCGGGTGGCAATTTCTACAATTTGATTGCTAAGGACCAGCGGGTTACTGCTAAGATGACTAGCAAAGAAATTGATGATTGTTTCGATCCGCAGTATCAATTGAGGCATTTAGATTTAGTGTATCAGCGCTTGGGAATTTGAAGAGATATTGATGCTAATTTTTCCTAAAATTTATCGCCATTCACCCTGAAGCATATAAGTTGGGATTTTCAATCGTATTTTAGGGCGATTCTGCGGCCAGCATAGCCGCTTTTTTTTGTATAATGTTAGTATTAAAAAGTTATGACGTTAAAAAATAGTTTAGATGTGTGTTTCTTATATCCAGGAAAACAGCCTGCTAGTGTTGAAGAATTATCAAATTCGTTAAATTTGCTAAGGGTTCTAGATTGACGATTTGATTTGATTTAAGGGAAAGTTCTGTAAGATTAGTCAGGGTTTCTTGAGCGCGATCGCACTCTTGTGTCTTTGCTTTCGATAGCAACACCTCAACGGTATGTCTAGCTTCTGGGGTCAAACTCTCTTTTTTGGTGCACCAATCGCCGAAGCTTTCAAATGTTTTGGGGTTGGGCGCAGTCGCTGATGCGAGCAGGATACTCGCACCTACACCTAACCCCAAACGCCCCCAAGCCCAAGTAGTGAGATTCACAAACACTCGTCCAAAAAACACCCGATCGGATGCTATCATAATCGATCGCAGCTTGTGCCAAAGAAGCCAGCTTTCTTGACGAAAAGCTAAGCTTTCAGCATCATCCCTTGACAACAAACCTTGTTTCTCATACCCCGTGGGTTGGACTTACGCAAAAACCGGGTTTTTTCCGAAAACCTTGGAGCGTAGCCTTAATCTCCACAAACAACCCGGTTGCTTGGGTATTTAGACATAACTCCTGTACTTTTAAATTAGCGAGCTCAAATCTACTATCTAATATTTTTTGGTGCAGTCTCATGAAAGCGAACAAAAAACAATTCAACAAATCTAATTTTATTTTTTACCTGGGAATGCTCGCTGTGTTCCTCGTCTCCTTAACTCTCCGATTTTGGCAACTAGAGCGGTTTAACTCTTTCGTATTTGACGAAGTTTACTACGCTAAATTTGCCAACGATTATCTCACCAAAACGCCTTTTTTCAACGCTCACCCGCCTCTGAGTCAGTACATAATTGCGATCGGCATCTGGATCGGAACTCACCTTCCCTTCGGCAAAACTGCCGTAAACAGTATGGCAGGTTCCCTACTTTCTCCTTGGGATTACCGCTGGCTCAACGCTCTCACAGGCTCCTTTATTCCCCTAGTTGTGGGAGCGCTAGCCTATCAGCTCGTTAAACGTCGTAGTTATGCTTTTATTGCTGCTTTATTTGCCGCCTGCGATGGTCTATTTTTAGTCGAATCTCGGTACGCCCTGAATAACATTTATCTAGTTTTATTTGGAATATTAGGTCAAATATTTATTTTAAAATCCGTCGGAACAGAAGGAAAAAACCGCTGGATTTTGCTAGGGCTATCCGGCGCTAGTTTCGGCGCTTCCGCTGCTATTAAATGGAACGGCTTATGGTTTCTTTTGGGAACTTATTTAATTTTAATCTGCGCTTGGGTAGTGCAACTTACTCAACAAAATCAAGAAGAACCACAACTGGAAAACCAGGAATTATCAACAATGCTTCCGGCGGCAAGTCCCGTCCAAAAATTGACGAAACTCAATTTTTTAGAAGTAGGACTAAGTTTAGCTATTATTCCTATTGTAGTTTACAGCATCTCTTGGATTCCTCACCTACACTTTAATCCAACTCCCAATTTCTGGCAGATGCAAACAGAGATTTTGACTTATCACCAGCGGATTAAGAGTGGCCCCAGCGTTCATCCTTACTGTTCCGCTTGGTACGGTTGGCCTCTGATGCTGCGCCCCATCGTTTACTTCTACAAAACTGCTACGAATAATGCACCACCAGACCCTGTTTTGCCACCTCTGCCAAGCGGTGCGACTAAGGTAATTTTTGACGTTCACGCGATGGGCAATCCCATGCTTTGGTGGCTGTCAACTTTAGCTTTAATATTAGTAGCAGTAATTTTGGCAAACCGCTTTTTGATTTGGCGACAAACCCGCAATGAGGCTTCTGTTAATCTCCTGGAACAGCAGCAGCTATTTGTGTTTCCGCCCACTACTGAAATGTGGTTGATGTTATACTTAATAGTTAATTGGGCTGCTAATTTGCTGCCTTGGGTCAAGGTTACTCGTTGCGTATTTTTGTATCATTATATGGGTTGTTCTGTATTTGCAACGCTGGCAATTGCTTGGTGGGTTGACAGGTGGATTAATAGCCATCAGAATCGTCTCCGAGGGATGGGAGTGACAATTATTTTTATGGTTTTAGGTGGTTTTGCTTTCTGGATGCCTATTTATTTGGGACTCCCTTTGTCGGAACTTGAATGGAAAATTAGGATGTGGCTGCCATCTTGGATTTAATTAAGTGAATTTAACAGATGCTAAGTAGAAAGGTGCAAATAAACAGCACGCAAATGGGACTTATTAATTTAAGATGGCGATCCACATTTATGATATAGTGCTCGATAAACTGGTTCGCCGCGTTGGAGTCTACCAATTTCTCTCTCCGTCGCCACAGGTAGGGGATTTTCTGCTAACCATTCGCCATTGTTTTGACGCTTAAAGCTAGGGTGAGATGAAAAGCGATCGCACATTTCCCTTTCTACTTCTTCAATATCAGATTGCATAAAAACTTCGCCACCAATTGCCAAATAGGTTGCCAAATCATTGACTAACTCCGGTTGCACTACCCGCCGTTTATGGTGTTTGTTTTTAAACCAAGGATCGGGAAATTGAATGCTAACTCGCTGCAAAATACCTGCGGGTAAAGTTTCTAAAATGGGCTTCAGAGAACTATTGGCATTGCCAAATAAATAGTGGAGATTTGTCAAGCCTTTTTCATCCCGCCAAACATTCGCCTCTTCTACCAGAGGTTCCCGAATTTCTAATCCCAGAAAATTCCAGTCTGTTTGGAGTTGCGCCATGTGCCACAAAAACCTTCCCCTACCGCAACCGATATCTAAATGCAGCGGCAAATTTAAGTCAGCATAAATTTTTGTCCACTCCGGGGGATTTACGGATGCTTGATATCGAATGGATAGGGGATTGACGTGTTCCCGAACTCTAACTCTTGCCAATTTTGATGTCTCCTTAATGTTATTTTTAACCGCATTAACGCTGATAATTATTGATTTTTGCTAACTGGTCTAATTTTTTCCACGAATTAGCGATCGCCAAATTAGAAATGAAAAATTGCATGATTACGATTTCTCATTTCTAATTATTGTATCAAGCTTCTGGTTCAATGCCTGCTGCTCTTAATTGTGCAGCTAGTCTTTCCGATCGTTCTCGTTCTTGTTCCGCTTGCTGTTGAGCGATCGCCCTTTGCTGCCTTTCTCTTTCTACCATTTCTGCTCCCCACAATAACATCTGTCCGCTTTCATCCCACCAGCGCAACCAATATCCGCTTCTTTCCGCTTTTGTTCCCTGCCAAACACCCAGAAATAGCCCAACTCCTGCAACCCAATAACGACCATTTAAATCGGGTTGCTGTGGTTGATACCTTCCTCCTGAATCCAACTGGTAGACTTCTAGCACTCCGGCGGCGGGTTCAAAGATTACATAGATTGGAACTCGCAATACTTGTTCGTAAAAAAACCATTTACCGGGGGGATAACTTGGCTTGATTGAATATTCATCGTTGGGACTAGCTGACAAGAACTCCATCACGATCGCCGGAATGTCCCCTTCTAAGTTGGGAGTGTAACTGCGGCGAATTTCTTGACTGGGAAGCGCTTGTACGTTGCGGGCATAAAACCAATCTGGAGCTTTGATAACTAGCTTGCTGTCTACTGTCGCACAAATACCCATATTTGGAGCAATTAATATTCCTGCTACTATTAGCCCTGCAATTTCTAAGATTTCTCGCAAGGCAGCAGCTAGCAAAGGCTGGTCGATGTTTTCCACTGGTTCCTCGTCTAAAATAAAATCGGCGGGCAATTTTTCCCAGGTAATTTTCAAGTCTGCTGTACTGACTGTCATGGTATTTTACCTCTTATTGAGACTGCTGGAGTGCGGTTTTCAATACTTCTTGATGAAAGAGCGATCGCCCTACTATAAATTTTATCCTCTCTGGCGATAAGGCGTCGCCGTTAGCATAGTGTTCGATCCAGATTTTACTGATTAAATAAGGATCGTCTGGCAAGTCTGATAATAAATATCCCGGCATTTCTAACTCGTCCATCAACTGACTAACTTTGGGATCGTAGCTGAGGGCAAAACAGCGACATTCTTCTGAAGCTGCCATAATTAAACTATGGTAGCGCATCCCGATCGCCATTTCGACTCCCCGAAATAGTCCTTTCAATTTCCTTGGATCGTCTAAACTCAGAATCCGACTCCTTTTCGGTAATGCTTCATGCAAATATTTGGCAATTTCTAAGTCTTGGGAAGCTTGAAATGGTAGCAATAAAATTAACGTGCGGGTGGCTTTTTGAAAGTCCACTAAAGCTTGAGTTAAAATTGATAACCGAGCGGGAGTTAGGCTAGGATGCGATCGCAAACAAACCGCAACTCTGGGCGCTGGCAAATCCCACAAACCCGACACTGGTGAATTTTCCAAAGCCCACACGGGATCGGGTGCTAAAGTAAAGGGGATTTCCCAATCTGAAAGAAGGGTAGCAGAGCCTTTATCCCGCACGCTAACCGCAGTACATCCAGCAAAACACCGCTGAGATAACTTACGGGTAATTTCTCGATTCAAAGGCCCAATTCCCTGGGCCCAAGCCACAGTTTTTAATCCCATTTTTTGTGCTAATCCCATCAAACCGCCATAATAAAATGGGCTGATGATGCTAGTAGTGTCTTGGATTAAACTGCCGCCACCCCAAATTAGGGCATCGGAGGTGCGGAGTGCTTCGAGGACTTGAAAGGCATTCATGCGATCGCGCGCAGCTACACCGTAACGCTGATTTGTCTCGACAGGATTGCCAGAAAGGACGATCGGTGTCACATCATCTGGTAACATTTGCAGTAGCGAGGCTAATAGCGCCTCGTCGCCACCGTTGCCTTTACCGTAATAGCCGCACAAAATTGCTCGCATTTTTACTCTTTTCTTAGTTTACGATGGGGAATCTAACTATTACAATATCTAATCAATACATCTTGCATCTTATTTCAGAATACAAACAATGCACGCTTTGTCAATTCCCACCTGGATTATTCACATTTCTAGTGTCGTCGAGTGGATTGTCGCCATCTGGTTAATTTGGACCTACGGCGAAGTTACTCACAACCGAGCTTGGTGGGCCCTTTCCGCCGCGATGTTACCCGCCCTCGTGAGCGCTATGTGTGCCTGTACATGGCACTATTTTGATAACTCTCCAGCCCTAGAATGGATTGTTACCCTGCAAGCCGCCATGACTCTCATCGGCAATTTTACTCTATGGGCGGCTGCTTGGTGGATTTGGCGATCGGCTCAAACAACAGAAAAAATTAAACAGGACTAGAATTTGGTCAGGAAAATTCCCCATTCACCTATTATTACATCTCCAAAAAAGCCTGTCTTGAACACGCATAGAGCCTGTTCCACAATAGTTATTGGATCTGTCTAATGATGATAGTGCACCGTTATTGTTTACTTCAAATTAATTAAATCGCTGACATCATTATTTCGACTCCCAAATCTTTTTATACGGACGCAGAGAGAAGGTAAGACCACTTGTGGCACATCTCCATGAAGTGTCAAGAATCCTCGCCGTTCTACGGCGGGGAGTATATCAATTGACTTTTATCTACCCCCATGGTGTACAATCTAAAATCTCAGATCTCATATCTTAAATCCCTATGTCTTTCGTTGGTTTGCACATCCACAGCGATTACAGCCTGCTAGACGGGGCATCTCAGCTACAGCAGCTAGCAGAGCGGGCGGTGGAATTGGGGATGCCCGCGATCGCCCTTACGGATCACGGAGTCATGTATGGCGCGATCGAGCTGATTAAAGTTTGTCGCAATAAAAATATTAAACCCATTATTGGCAACGAAATGTACGTTGTCAACGGCGACATCGAAGTAAAAGTTCGAGGTAGAAGAAAATACCATCAAGTTGTTTTAGCTAAAAACACCCAAGGTTATAAAAACTTAGTTAAATTAACTACAATTTCCCATTTAAAGGGAATGCCAGAAAGAGGAATTTTTGCCCGCCCTTGCATCAACAAAGAACTCCTAAAACAATACTCCGAAGGCTTAATTGTTACCAGCGCTTGTTTGGGTGGAGAAGTCCCCCAAATGATTATGCAAGGAAAGCTAGATGTCGCCAGTGAAGTCGCCAAATGGTATCAAGAAGTATTTGGCGAAGATTACTACTTAGAAATACAAGACCACGGCTCCCAAGAAGACCGACTTGTGAATGTAGAAATTGTCAAAATTGCTCGCGAACTAAAAATTAAAATAGTCGCCACCAATGATTCTCACTATATTTCTTGCAACGACGTAGAAGCTCACGATGCTTTGTTGTGCATCAACACCAATAAACTAATAGAAGAAGAAAAGCGAATGCGCTACAGCGGCACAGAGTATTTGAAGTCCGCTGACGAAATGGCGCAACTATTTCAAGACCATTTGGATGCTGAAACGATCCAAGAGGCGATCGCAAACACGCTAGAAGTAGCAAACAAAGTATCAAGATATGATTTAACAGGAGAAGCTCGGATTCCCACCATTCCAATTCCCCCAGAACATACCGCCGATACCTATGTAGAAGAAATATCCTGGCAAGGACTATTAGAACGCCTCAAATCCCGCACCAAAAATGAAATACCTCCCGTCTACAAACAAAGACTAGAATACGAACTCAAAATGATTCAGCAAATGGGATTTTCTGAATACTTTTTAGTAGTTTGGGACTACATCAAATACGCCAGAGATAACAATATTCCCGTCGGACCAGGACGCGGTTCTGCCGCAGGTTCTCTAGTTGCCTACGTCCTCAAAATTACCAATATAGACCCCGTACACCACGGATTACTATTCGAGCGATTTCTCAATCCCGAACGCAAATCAATGCCAGATATTGATAGCGATTTCTGCATCGAAAGACGGGATGACATGATTAAATACGTGACCGAAAAATATGGAGAAGACCGCGTAGCGCAAATTATCACCTTTAATAGAATGACATCAAAAGCTGTCTTGAAAGATGTTGCCAGAGTTTTAGGGATTCCCTACAAAAAAGCAGACGAAATGGCAAAAATGATTCCGGTGTCGCGGGGAAAACCAGAAAAACTGAAAGTGATGATTTCCGATGCAACACCTGCACAGGAATTTAGAGAAAACTACAAAAATACAATTTGCATCAATGCAGAAACTGGCACTGAAGTCCCCGTCCGTCAGTGGATTGACATGGCAATTCGCATTGAAGGAACCAACAAAACCTATGGCGTTCACGCCGCCGGTGTGGTGATTTCTTCCCAGCCCCTAGATGAAATCGTACCGCTGCAAAAGAATAACGAAGGTGCTGTGATTACCCAATATTTCATGGAAGATTTGGAATTTTTGGGGTTACTGAAAATGGACTTTTTGGGACTTAAGAATTTAACAACCCTCCAAAAAACTGTTGATTATGTTAAGCAAACGCAAGATATAACCATCGATGCCGAAGGGCTGCCTTCTGATATAGAACGCAGAGCTCAAGAGACATTTACTAGAAACAACAAGTTGCCCGGTGATGTAGCAAAAACTTATAAACTCTTAGAAAAAGGAGATTTAGAAGGTATTTTTCAGTTGGAATCTTCTGGAATGCTGGATGTAGTAAAAAAAATCAAACCTTCTTGCCTGGATGATATTTCTTCTATTCTGGCACTTTATCGTCCCGGCCCCCTGGATGCTGGTTTGATTCCACAATTTATCGATCGCAAACACGGTAGAGAGGTAGTTAAATACGACCATCCACTGTTAGAACCGATTTTAAAAGAGACTTATGGAACCCTTTGTTTCCAAGAGCAAATTATGCGGATGGCTCAAGATTTAGCAGGGTATTCTTTAGGTCAAGCTGACTTGCTGCGCCGCGCCATGGGTAAGAAAAAAGCGGAGGAAATGCAGAAGCAAAAGGAAACATTTATTGATGGGGCTACTAAGAATGGTGTCCCTCAAAAAATTGCCGAAGAATTGTTCGACCAAATGCTGAATTTCGCGGAATATTGCTTTAATAAATCTCACTCAATGGCCTATGCCTACATCACTTATCAAACTGCTTATTTAAAGGCAAATTTTCCTGTAGAATATATGGCTGCACTGCTGACTGCTAACAGTGGGGACCAGGATAAAGTACAGAGATATATCGCTAATTGTCTCAAACTGGGTATCGAAGTAGAGCCGCCGGATATCAATAGTTCTGAACTGACGTTTACACCTATCAAGATGAAACATCCTGCAAAAGATAAAATTTTGTTTGGGATTTCGGCGGTCAAAAATGTGGGTGAGGGTGCAATTGAAAATATTTTAGCTGCGCGACAGGAAGGGGGGGATTTTAAATCTTTACCCGATTTGTGCGATCGCGTCAATCTTCATGCTGTCAACCGCCGCGCTTTAGAAGCATTAATTCAATGCGGGGCCTTTGACAAAATTGAGAATAACCGCCAGCAATTAATCAACGACATGGAAGGGGTAATTAAATGGGCACAAGACCGGAAAAAAGACCGAGAAAGCGGTCAAGGTAATCTATTTGATTTGTTAGGTGGGATGAACTTTGGGAAGTCTGCGAATAAGTATGAGTCTGCGCCAAAATCTAAAATAGTCAAAGATTTCGATGCACAAGAAAAGTTGCGATTTGAAAAAGAATTGCTCGGATTTTATGTATCAGAACATCCCCTGAAAATTTTGCTCTTAGTAAACCAAGAACCCGATGTCGTTACTATCCAAGAACTAGCAGAAAAGAAGGGAAAAGTATCAGTTATTGCCATGATTAGTGCTATCAAACCCGTAGTTACTAAAAAAGGTGAGAAAATGGCAATTTTGCAATTAGAAGATTTAACCAGTCAAGTCAAAGCTGTGGTGTTTCCCAAAACTTACGAACAGATTGGCTCCCATATTACAGAGAATGCTGTGTTACTGATTAGTGGAAAAATTGAGAAAGATGGGGAGGAAATTCAGATAATTGTAGACGGTGCTAAACCATTAACAGCAGTAGAAACTGGAGAAGAAACAAATCCCTTAGAACCAGAAGAGCCAAAAACTTGGGAACCCGAACCACTCAACAGGGTACAAGTACCAAAACCAGTAGCAATTTTACAAATTGTGATTATTAACTTGACACCCCAGCAAATAAAAGACACCAAAAAACTGAATTCTCTCAAAGCTATTTTGCAAGAACTTTCCAATCGAGGACAAGATGGTAGCGTTTCGGTGGGGGGAATTGTGGTAGGTGAATATTCCTGTCAACCCCTTCGCATTAGCCCTCAATTGTGGGTACAAGATGGCGAAGAAACTGTTAGCCGTCTTAAGTCTGCGGGATTTGATGCTCGCATTTTTCCCCTGCATAATCATGGGGATGTTCTCGTATTTCGAGAAATGCGCGATCGACTAAACTTACACTCTTGGGCTAGTCGTTTACTGGGTACAGAACCCGATCGCATTTCTCGTTATCTGAACTATCTCACCCAATCATCACCAACCGCAATCCATCCCTTTTAGATGTGAGAAACTATTCCGGTGAAGATTCTTTGGCTTTAATCACCGCTTCCCTAAATCCTAAAACTACTAAAATATTCGCAATTGTTAAGAATAATTCCGCTGAACCGTGAAGCCAGTCAACATTGGCTAGGGATTCGTTATAAGCAACTTTTGCATAAATTGCGGCAGGAATCGTCACACCCACAAACACGAGAGTGCCATAAAATCCCATCAGAGCTAAACGTGGTGTTTTTCCAGATTTAGTCAAAAACCACAGAAATCCCAAGTAGGGAAACAGAGACAAAACAAATAAATTTTCCTTAGCAATCATTAGCGGTCGTTAGTAATTGGTGATTGACCACATACTATGATAAATCAAAATTTTAAGATTATTGACAATAATTTTAAAATTTTAATATTTAATTTGAAAGATGCACCATTTTCGATCGAACCTCTACAGACTCACCCAAGCACCGTAGATATTACCAAAACTCACAACACGAAGGTAGTATGTAAAATACCTTCCCCCATCTACAGACAAAACCCACAGACAAAACCGATAAATATTCCCCTAAGCACCGTTTTTATTCAAGAATAATTTCAAAGAACGCAGTCTCTTGATTGCCATGTATAACATCTCTATCCAGCAATCAGAAACTGAGAGTTGACAAAAGTGTTTTTTTTGCTAGGAGGAATCAAGGAAGTATCGCTGAAATCATTTAGATTGAAGCAGAATCTTCTATCTTCCAGAATGAATTCTGTGATTTTAGCATCCAAATCAAAATACACTCCGCCATCCCAAATTCGGAACTCCAAGCGTCCGTGAAAAACCATGACTTCCAGTTGAATAGGAGTTTCAACGGGCAGATTTTTGTGAGCGTGACGAACTGCATTAGTGAAACCTTCAACCACTGCTAGCTGAAGCGCGTACCAAGTCTCACTAGGAAACGATAAATCCTGCAACTGCTCAAACAACTCGAAAACTTTAGTTACATCATTCAAATCAGTATTTACTTCCAGGTTAAGAGTTCTCACGGGAATATCGTCTAATACTTCTTCCTGTTGTTCTATATCCAGCCAGTCCCACCGATTTAAAAAATTTAGTAAGCCATCTAAAGCACTGGCTTTTTGATTTGTTTTGTGTCGAACACGGCCTTCTGCGTCGTAACTTTTACTCAGTAACAAACAATTGCGACCCTCGCAAGTGCGGGTGTAACTTAGCTTGTCTGCAATCTGCCACATGAGTTTAATACCACGGCCGCCTTCTGCCAGTTCATCTATGCTAGTAGACATTTGTTCTCCTCGTCTGAAAGTGTTAGCTTTAATCAATTTGCACACCCGCCGTTTACTAGCCGTACTTTTTTATACTTTCGTACTCAGTATTATTTCGGCGATTACACAAGAATGCTATCTTTTTTCTAGAAGCCAAGGCATCAGCAATATGTCTAAAGACTCTAAGCCAATTGGCTTAGTTACTCAACACCTGTACGCAGACCATTACCCTCCGTAGTAAAACAAAACTTAACAGAGTATAAATATTCCTCCTTTGTACTCTAAATTCGTTTGTTCTAGGGGGTGTAACCCCTACATGGAGAACCCTTTGATTGCTGAGACTGCTGATGGCTCAGATATTCTAGCCCACCCTGAAACCTCTACTGTTACCGGAACTTTCACCCGAACTACGTAAGTAATATTTGCTATGACCAAAATCCAACGGACTATTCTGACAGCAGCAATAGTGCTGCTACCATTTTTCGCAGCAGTTCCCTTACCAGCTCAAAATTTGTCCCTAGTCCAGCGACTGTTAGAAACCAGAGGATGTCCAGGATGCGACCTATTTGGAGCTTCCTTGAACCGTGCAGACCTGTTTGGAGTTGATTTAAGCGGTGCCATCCTGAGCAGGGCAGACCTGATTGATGCTGATTTAACCGGGGCTGATTTAATGGAAGCTAATTTAAACAACGCCAACATGAGAAATGCCTTTTTGACCAACGCTGACATCAGCAAAGCTAACATCAGCAGGGCTGACATCAGGGGAGCGAACTTAGAAAATGCTAACCTCAGCGAGAGTTCTCTGAGAGAGGCTTCTCTCCAGTTTACTAATTTAAAATGTACGAATTTGAGTGCATCTCAACTAAATGGGACAGATCTCAGGAATGCTGATTTAACTGGTGCAAATCTCAGCGGTGCGGATCTGACAGAAGCGGATTTAACTGGTGCAAATCTCACTGGTGTAGATCTCAGGAATGCCAACCTCAGCGATGCTAGATTGATTAAAGCCAATCTCAAAGATGCCAATTTATGTGGTGCCCGGATGCCCAACAAAAAAACATCTCAGCGAGGTTGTCCAGCTAAGAAAGAGGAATCAGAATCAATCAAGATGAATAATTACTGCAATTACTGTCCAGCCCTTTGAATATTTTCAAATTCAGGAATTAGGCGATCGCAGTTAGATGCCCGACTTTTTGAAAAATTCGGGTGTCTGGATGATTGTGTTTACTATTTAATGTTTAATCGTGTTTCCCTGTTGAAAAAAATTGCTGATTTTTTCGAGATATTCAGCACCAGCAAAGTTTGCTAAATTATTGTGACCGGCATCTGGAACTATGTACAACTGTTTGGGTTCAGGGGCCGCATCGAACAGTTTTTTGCTCATTTCAACGGGAACTACAGTATCAGCGGTTCCGTGAATAAATAGTACAGGCATTTCCAGGCGATCGACTTTAGCAATAGAATCAAACCGCTGTCTCAGCAATAAATCAATCGGAAATATCCGATACACTCCAGACTGAAAGTCTACCATTTCCCGTGCCGAAGTAAAAGAGCCTTCCACTATTAACCCGGCGGCTTCGGGGTTTCGCAGTGCTAAATCGATCGCGATCGCCCCTCCCAAAGAATGACCATAAATATAAATTTGCTTAGGGTTAATTCCCCGTTGTTTCACTAAATAATCCATAGCGAGTTGAGCATCTTCATAAACCTGAGATTCTGTCGGAAACTCGCCCTGGCTTTTTCCATAACCGCGATAATCTATGAGGAATACGGACATACCTAACTGATGAAATCGATTAGCGTGTTCCACGTTTGCCCCTACATTTAAACCATTCCCGTGTAGGTATAAGACTACCCCCCCTAACCCCCCCTTATAAAGGGGGGGGACAGGAGAGGAGCCTTCCTTATCAAGGGGGGGGACAGGAGAGGAGCCTTCCTTATCAAGGGGGGGGACAGGAG